>JAKBSB010000103.1 GCA_021845155.1 Thermoplasmata archaeon | reverse complement strand
TTCCGATCTGTGGGAACTGACCGCAGCATAAAGAATGAGAAATTCACCGACAAATGTACCAAATGGTGGTGTTCCCGTTACTGCAAGCGATGAAAGAAGAAGTGACGATGACGTGTATCGCATTCCTTTCCATATACCGTTTATCTGTGCTATATCACGTTTTTCAGAGCTTTTGAGTATATTTCCGGATGAATAGAATGCCCCTGCTTTCCCAAAACTGTGGGAGACCAGAAGGAGGAGAGCCCCCACTACTCCAACCCCTCCCAGGGCAAAACCAAACAGTGCAAGATTCATATTTTCCATGGTGGAATAGGCAAACATTCTCTTGTATTTCCTCTGGTATGCCAGAAAAAGCGACGCTGCTGCAATTGAAATCACCGCAAACCATGTGTATAATTGGGGGAAGGGAGATATCTCATAAATTCTGTAAAGGACATAAAGTGCCACAGGTAACAGTACTCCTGAAAACATGGCACTGACAGGTGACGGTGCCTCGCTGTGTGCATCAGGCAGCCATGTGTGAACTGGGAAAACGCCAACCTTTGTTCCAAATCCCACCAGTGCGATTGATACGGCTATTTTTATTACAAGCGATGCTGAACCACCACTGTGGAGAATTGTGTAAACATTAAGTGTTCCAAAGTGGTAATAAATGAGTATGATTGAAATGAATGCAAAGGTAACACCTGCAGATACCAGAATTATGTATCTCCATGTTGCCTCCAGAGAAACATCACTTTTCTCGGTTATGAGAAGAAGTGCTGATGAAATGGTTGTTGCCTCTATCCCAACCCACATGAAGCCATAATTGTTCATTAAAAGGCTGAAAAACATTGATGAGGTGAAGAAATTGAGCAGAAGGTAGTAATTGTTCTGGCTTATCCCCCTGTTCTTGATGGAACTCACATATTCCCATGAATACAGGGTAGAGAGGAGATAAACCGATGACACCATGACCAGGAAGACCCAGGTTATCCTGTCAACATAAAACAGTCCTTCGAGGGGAAGCTGCAAATAGAGGAGAAGCGAAAGCAAAACCGTAATGGATGCTGAAACAAGCCCTGCTAGCTTTATGTTCACCCTGTAGAAGATATTGGCGAGTCCTGGAAGAATTATGATGATTAAAGGTATTAAATTCATATGATCAACCCCTCAGTTCCTCCATGGGAAAATGCCTGAATTTTTCAATAACAAGTATTGATGATATTACCACAAGTGCCAGTACATCAAGGAAGACACTTGCCTCAATAATTATTGGCACCGGTACCAGGAAAATTGCAAAGAGCACCAGTGAGTTTTCCTCCTCTATATACCCTATTATCTGGGAGAATGTTGATCTCCTGGAGCCTATGAGAAATAGACCCTGGAAGAAAAGGCTGAGTGGAAATACCAGTATTGAGGAGGGACCGAATTTTGTTATGAGATCAGCCCTGGTGAAGACCAGTGAATATATTATGAATATCCCAACCACTATGAAGGCAAGGTCAATAAGGAGCAGTGATGCTACATTTACATTTGTTTCATAGACGTATGTCATCCTCCCGGGCACTCTTTTATCCAGGAAGTATGTTATTAAAAACCCTCTGAGAAATGCTATGAGAACGCCAAGTATAACCAGATCAAGTGAATGTTCGTAATAAGCCAGTACAAATGATATCAGGGCAATAATAGATGACTGAATGAGCTGTCCATTGACCATCGAACCTATGTATTCCTGGCCCTGTATGTAAAAACCTGATATGGTTGCAAATGCAGCAATAAGGAAGATAGCGTAATCTACAGGTATCATGCAATCACCACACTGAAAATGAGGAAAAGAATTGAAAATGTGAAGCTGGTGGCAAGGTAATCCTGTATCCTGAAGAGTCTCATCTTGGCAAAGGTTGTCTCGATCACGACAACGATAACTATGAGAAGAAGCCATTTCAGGAACATAACTGGTATGTCAAGCAGAAAACCCGGGAAAGAGGACTGCAGGCCCCATGGAATGAAGAATACGTTGAGAAATATTGCTCCCAGTATGTACTGTTTCATGTAACCTGACCATTTGGAAATAGAAAGGAGTTTTCCACTGTACTCGTAACTCATCCCTTCCTCGATCATTCCAAGTTCCGCAAGTCCGGAACTTTCAAGCGGTAATTTACCCGTTTCGTAAAGGAAAAGCATAAAGAATGCAATTGTTGCAAAAATGTGTTCAAGACTGATGTTCTGCAGATAGTGTGTTGCAAGGAAACTGTTTGTTATGTATGGATTGTTTGTGTCTGTTATTAGTGAAACTGCAAAGAACACAGTTATGAGTGTTGCTTCCGAGAGAAAGTTGAATGAAAGTGCCCTTACTGCTCCCAGTGCAGTGAAATTACTCCTCGAATCAAATGCGGCTGCGATCTTTACAAATGCTGCCAGAGAGAAGAGTATCGCTCCACCAAGAAAGTCAGCACTGGCAGTAAAGAAGACAGGTTCTGGAATGACTATTGGTACTATAAGGGCTATCAGCGAATATATACCGAAGAGAATGAACGGGGCATACTTGAAGATCAATCCTGATCCATCTGGAATCAGGACCTGTTTCCTCATGTACTTGAAGAGGTCATAATAAGGTTGAAAGATGCTGGGTCCCTTTCTCGATTCCACCTTTGCTTTCAGGTTGGCAATTATTCCTGCGAACAGAGGAGCCATTAAGACTACGAAGAAGTATTGCGTTAAGGTCCTGATCAAAGTATATACTAGCATAGCTGACACCTGCAAATTTCTTTGTAGGCGTCATTAATTCCTGACATAGGAACTGTTTAACTCTCTACCCGAAAGTTCTGGAAACGCCATTCCAGATTGCGTAATTGACACGGAATATTAAAATATTCTTATTGTGGAAGATACCTGTGAAAAAAGTGTTATGCCGTTCACCGCACTCATGGAGTGGACGGCCCAATAGTCCATCAAACTTTTTACAGTAATTTTGGGTTAAACTTCTATTTTACAGCCTGAACCTGTAGGCTTTGTACATGCTATTTATGTAATTGTATTGTGGTTATAAAATATGGTGTTCGCTTTCATCCCACCCTTGAAGATGTGGGTTTTCTCGCTCATGGTGATAAATAATAGTTACCTGTTCCGAAAATAGAATGAATATCAGCAAATATTCAATATCATAAAAACCATCTGAGATTTTACAGCATACCCGGAGGTTGAAAGACTTGGAACTGAAAAACAGGGATCATGAGGATAAACAGGGAGATTTTTTGGCCGTTGCAGATCGCATAGCTTCCACAGCATCTGTATTTTACTCAAGAGGATGGCTTCTTGGAACAAGTGGAAACCTCAGTGCAGTGGTCAGCAAGGATCCTTTGAGAATAGCAATAACCGGAAGTGGGCTTCACAAGGGAAATCTTGATGCATCAGACATGATCGAAATAGACGGTGACGGAAATATCATTTCAGGGGAACAGAAGGTATCCAGCGAGACGGCACTTCACCTGGCCGTTATCAGAGTACTTCACGCGGGATCGGTGTTCCATACACATTCAGTATGGTCCACGATTCTGTCCCGTAAGTACCTGAAGGATGGAGGTATCGTTCTGGAAGGATATGAAATGCTGAAGGGACTTGAAAACGTCAGTACACATTCCCACAGGGAATGGCTGCCAATTCTTGAAAACTCACAGGACATGACCAGCCTTTCTCTTATGGTATCTGACATATTGGGGAAATACCCTGACACACATGGATTCCTGCTGGCTGGGCATGGCCTCTATACCTGGGGAAAGACGGCCGGAGATGCGGAACGCCAAGTTGAGGTCCTTGAATTTCTCCTTGAGGTTTTTGCACGATCTGATCCTGGAACAGCTAATATACAGGGAAAACATGAACTTCCGTAGGGTGGTAAAAGATGGTCAGGGTTATTATACCGGATAGAACCGTGAAAATAACTAATAGTGAAAAGGCAGGTGAATACCTGAAGGGCATAGGAGTCATTTACGAGCGCTGGGGCACCAGGGTGATTGATCCGGAGAATTCAGGATCCGATCAGATACTGGAGAGTTATAAAGAGGAGATAGAACAGCTCAAGAAAGAGGGGGGTTACACTACAGCAGATGTTATTGACATAAACGAGAAGACTCCCGGACTGGAGGCAATGCTTGAAAAATTCAGGGCCGAACATACACATAACGAGGATGAGGTGAGATTCACAATCTCAGGCAGGGGTATATTTCACATTCATCCGGAAGGAGGTGATGTTGTTGCAATTGAGGTTGAGGAAGGTGACCTCATAAGGGTACCAAGAGGTACCAAACACTGGTTTGATCTATGCGAGGACCGACATATAAGGGCTATAAGGCTATTTCAGGATATTTCCGGATGGACTCCATACTACACAAACAGTGGAAAGGATCGCAATTACGAACCGATATGCCTGGGACCGTCCTATATAAAACCGGGAAACGTAAGGAAATAGGGCATGGCAGTGAAAATACTTGATAAAGTAGATGCTGTTCTTCTTGATGTAGAGGGTACAACAACACCGGTTGATTTTGTCCACAAAGTCCTCTTCAGATATGCAATAGATCATATCACTGAATTCATCAGGGAAAACTGGCATTGCGATTCTGTAAAGAAAGCTTTAGCTGGACTCAACACCGTGAACAATATATCCTCTTTTAAAAAACAGGGAAATTACAATGATGCTGACCTTGAAGAATCAATTGAGAACTATTCTGACATTATAAAGAAAATGATAAATTCAGACAGCAAAGATGGATCTCTGAAGGTCATTGAAGGCATGATATGGGAGAACGGTTACAGAAAAGGTGAACTGAGGGGAGAGGTTTATCAAGATGTGCCGGAAACCATGAAAAAATGGAGAGATCTCGGAAAACATATTTTCATTTACTCTTCTGGAAGTGTTCTGGCACAGAGAATGTTGTTCGAAACAACAAATTTTGGGGATCTTACTGTTTACATTGAGGGATATTTTGATACAGAAATTGGAGGAAAGAAGGAACCCGGCAGCTACATAAGGATTTCGTCCGTTCTGCAATACAATGCGGGGAGAATTGCTTTTCTTTCAGATTCTTTACAGGAGCTGGATGCCGCTTCGTCTGCTGGTTTTAAAACTGTGCTTGTTCAGAGAAACATGGTAAATGAGATAACTGGCCATCCCGCTGTATGTGATTTTAAGGAGATCGCCTGATCGGGTGACTGAATGTTTTCTACTGGCGAAATAGACTTTATGTTGTTGTGGTAAAACCTGGATCCCTTGCTGCTTCCCCATGATTTGAATACTGGATCGGTACGTTTTACGTGCCATTGACTCAAGAATCATGAGATTCAGGACAGGACTTGAATCCAATCCTTAAATATCCACTGTGGAAACCTAATCCATTCCCAGGGGGAAGATAGATTAATAGACACATGATTCCACATTTGATGATTACATCTGAGTCAAGTGCCAGGAAAATCCCATTTTCATTCAGGGACTCATTAGGTATTGGATTGCCTATGATCACTATCCCTCCTGCGATTATGGT
>JAKBSB010000102.1 GCA_021845155.1 Thermoplasmata archaeon | reverse complement strand
CACTTCATAATCCCTGAGATTCTCCAGCAGTCTAATTCCCAGCACGCTTCCGGATCCTCCTGTAATTCCTACCACATAGACTTCTTTCATATTCTGCACCTGCTTATCAATGAAAGAATATGACTGTCGTTTATTTTAGTATTGGGTCAAAAATGTGAATCCGGCTGGTACCCGTCTTGCAATAAAATTTGCTGCCATCATGAGATCAGCGTTTTCTGTTGAATACGAAGTAAAGTACAAACGTCACGGCAACAATTCCGACCACTATTGCGATGTTCCTGTCGGTCACGGCAGAAGGGTTGATGGCCGGCGTAGACCAGGAGAAGCCGGGATATGCCCCTGCATCTAGTGCCCTGATGTTTGTGTAGCCGCTCACCTGGGAAGAATCATTTGCCACTGCCCAGAAAGCCTTCGTCATATTGGCAACCGTCGGAGAACCTATACCTGAAAGCGCAACTACCAGTGAACTGCCGTAAACATTCATGCCGGTATATGAGAGATCAAATATGATCAGGTCCTGTGTTGCATTCGCACTCCAGTTATATGTAACGATTGTCCGGTTGTCCAATACCTCCGTAATGAAATTATTCCAGTCTGTCGAGGATATTGTATAATTTTTTGAGTTGTGGTAGTAGTAGTTTATGGAGGGCAGGGTTGAAGGGGGTGCCGAAAGAGTTGGAGTTGAGGCGTAAGCAGCAGGCATAACAAATAGTCCTGCAAGGATGACTGTCAGAATAACGCCAGTTAAATATCTTCGTCTCTCCATTGGTTTATCAACTACTCGATTTGGGTCAATGCAAACAGGTAATATAATTCTTTTGCGGATCAGCGCTTTTTAATGTAAAGGTTATTGTCCAGGTCCCTGTCAAAAGATATTTTCCCTTCATTTGCCAGTTTCGCTGCAGCTTTCTTTACTGTTGACCCGGGGATACCATTTTTCTTTCCCGCTATCACAACCTCTTTCACTGATTTTCCCTTATTGTCCAAGACCAGATCCATTCCCGCTTTCAGTTTTCGTCTGATCCTGTAAGTTCTTATGGAGAATGTACCTGCTATTCCGGCCAGTGCAGCAATCTCGGGGATCCATCCCAGAGTCAGGACCCTCCTGTTTACCTCCAGAGTCTTTCCATTATAGTAGACTTTCAGTGTAATGTTGCTGTAACCATATGGAAGATTCAGGTTGACTGTGCTGGAATTGCCTTCATACCTGCCGTTAAGATACCACGCAAACTGGAGATTTTCAGAATAGTTTCCAAGTTCAACACTCTCCAGGTGGGCAGAGTTTCCCACAATGCTGATTCTGATGTCAGATCCTGTTATGCTGTCATAGTATTTTACAGAAACATTCTCAGGATTTGAGGAATTCAGGTTTCCGCATAAGTCCAGGGCGGTCAGGTAAAAACTGTAATTCCCGTTGTGTGAAAAATCAACTCTCAATGTTCCCGAACTGCTTCCGGCAGGTAGTTCTTCAGATATGTTGTTTTCATGCAAGGTCAGGTTTTTAAGCGGTGCGCTATCATTAACCTCATAATGCAGAATGGTAAAATTATCATCTACGAGATCCTGGTTGTAAATCTTAATCGATATAACCGGGAGATCAAAATAGTAATCCACGACCATCAGAGAACTGGCATGGTTTCCGCTCCTGCTGAATACTGTCAAATTAATTGAATACACTCCTTGGCCTGCACTGAGGTTAAGCGTGTTTTCAGAGATGTTCACGCTACCAACTGGAATACCGTTATGAATGGTATTTGCAGTATAATCCAGCCCTTCGGAAACATTGAAAGGCAGTTCTATGCTGCTCCGGTTGGTGTAGGTGACGTTATTGAACGCAGGCAGTATTGGGACGGTGTTGTTCACATTTATGTAAAAAACAGTGGAGTTAGAAGTGCCGCTCAAGCTTTCAGACGTTATTATGAACCGGTAAATGCCGTTTGAATAGTACGGGAAGCTGTTTCCAATCGCCACATGAATGCAGGAATTTCCATGGATGCTTAGAAAATCTGTGCCATTGGGAAGAATGCCTTCAAGTGCAATCTCCGATGTAATGTTGGACCTGACAGTCATATGGAATGTGGAATTCAGGGAGTTTCCGTGGAATGAATAGTACGTTTCATTTCCTGTCTTTATTGCAATCTGTGGTTTGTACTTAATAACAGTTATGTTGGATCTGCCAAGTATTGTGGTGGTACCATCCAGGAGCTGCCCGTTCATGGCAACTGAATAATTTCCATTGGCAAGTGTCACATTCAATTCGGCAGATGAAGTGGTGAATGTCTCATTCAGGTCACCGCCAAATATTACGGAATAACGGGAAATGTTTGCAACTGGAACCCATTTCAGGCTTAAATTGCCGGAAGATAGGTAGTTGTTTGAATTCAGGTTCCAGGAAAATCCATTGACGTTTTCATTCATTACGCTGAAAAGGAAATATCTTGTAAAATTGTGCCCCAGATCGTCCATGATAAAGAGTGTAATGTTCAGGTCGCCGGTGAAACTGTAAAGATTGGGGGAGATAGCAAAGTTGCTGGAATAATAAGTCAAAGTGCGGTTAAGTACTGTCACATTGACGTAATCGATTGGCACCGGATCAGTTATTGAAACATTGAACGTGGCATTCTGCGGTACATACGAACCGGCCGAAGGGGTAATATCAACTTCAGGAATGCCGTTGTCAATAACAAAGCTGTAATTGAAATAGGAATTGTACCCGGCAGCATTATGGATCACACTCTCCAGAACCTTATTACCGCTGCTTGTGTTCGTGAGATTAAGGGCCAGAAAATCGGCATCACCGGTGAAAAAGGTCTTATTTCCAAGGAAGCTTGTAATTGTGTAAGGGAGGACGGAGGTTACATTGAACATAAATCCCTCATTTTTGTAAGTGGTTACACTGTTGATCCTGTCATGGTAATCTGAGAAATAATCCTCGTCAATATGATAAACTGTAATTGTGGCGCCGGTCATGTCAACACCAAGTGAACCATTGGATGCAAAATATATGGACCTGCTTCCAGATGGTAGTTCTATATTTGTTCCATATGTGCTATTCCCTATGATCATGAATGAGGCAGTCCCGTTGCTTAAGATGGTTGAACTGCTTCCAGAACCCAGGACACTGAAACCTCCAGGGATATAGTAAGGATGCCCTGAAGGAGTAAGCAGATCACCGTTAATTCCGAAACCGTTTGGACTTATTATGCTCATTGCACCGGAATTTTCATCCACATAGCTGAAAGGCCTAAATCCAACCCAGTAATTGCCGATATAACTCTCCCCCGTTTCAGAGGTGGAAAGTGAAGGCAGTGCCACTCTGTAGCCGATTATTTTCTTCCCGTTGCTTGAAGAAAGATAAAGTGATTGGGGACCCTGTGACGCACTCAGAATAGAATATCCTCCAGGAAATACCTGTGCTGAAAACAAGCTTCCTGGATCAGAAGTGTTGATATCATAAATGTAACCGGAGGAATTGTAGAGTATTGTATTGCTGCAGGAAATAAGAGAACTGAAACCGGAAAAATTTCCATTGAAAGTTTCATTCCTGACTGCAAGTGTCATTGTGTCAACGTTCCGGATTAGGAGGCTTCCCGTCTTAAACCACAGTACCTCATAACTGAATTTGCTCTGGAGTGTCTCTATATTCTGAAAACTTCCATCAGTATAAACAGATATTATGTACGAACGGTGGTCAAAGTAATTGTAGCCGGCTATTGATCCGTTCTCCACGACGTAAATGACAGAGTTAAGCGGAACATCGAGGAAAGAGTGTGTTTCATTTCCCTCATAAGGCATATTTACTGAACTTATTGTGCTCGAATTGGAGATGTAATCCAGGTGTCCGGCAGTGTTTTCAGGCAATGTTGTCTGAGGGCTGTTTTCTGCAGTTATGTTGTATATATAAATTGCCTGAAAAAGGCCACCGAACAGGATAGAAAGATTGTTGTTTTTCGCAGGGGGTACCCAATTGAAAAACATGGGGAATGAAGTATTTCCTGTATTTTCATTCCTGATCCCGAAGGACATTTCATCTATTGACGGATCAAACGAGACATTTGCCCGGTACAAATCGTTATGTTCCGGCACAAATGCAGAAACAGTGCTCCCAGTGGATGTGTTGAAATCGGAACTCAGGACATTATTCCTTACACCGAAGCTGTATTCAAATATGCTGGTGCTGCTTTCCATGAATAATATGTGGTTGAACCTGTTCAGCCGCGGACTGGAATCATTCCACATAAAGTAGAAAGAAACAGAAACTGGCATTGAATAATTGATCTGCATATCAAGGTAAGACTCTATACTGTTGCTGCACGATATTATATGGAGGGCGTTTCCATAAGCTGTGTTGTTAATGGAATAAGAAAATTGGGGAGTGGCGTTAACAGTTTTGAAATTTATCCAGCTGTTGCCTGTTGGTATAGTTCCGGCTGGAAGTAAGGAGAAGTCATAAAAATTATGGTTCTGGGATATTGATGCCATGGCCGGGTCCTGCAATGAACCAAGGGCAGCAGGCATTGTGATAAGAAAAATACCAATTAGTACACTTAATGTACTTTTATCCATAAAGACCACAAGTGCACCTTATTGAAAAATACTTTCCATCAAAACCACACTCAAAACTTGTGTTCCGTAAACATGGTATCCTTGAGAAAATGCCCATTACAGCTCATTTCACTCATTTTGCAAAAGCATGGAATATCTTTATAATATGAGAAAACATAGTACGAGGAAATGATCAAGGTCGGTATTAACGGCTACGGCACTATTGGAAAAAGAGTGGCATATGCTGTATCACTCCAGAGGGATATGACGGTGGCTGGTATTGTAAAATCCAGTCCTGACTTTATGTCCAGGATAGCCAGCAGAAATTTCAGGATATTTGTCCCGGATAAAGACAAAGTAAAACTGTTCGAGGATGCTGGCATAAAAACTGCTGGAACTGTGGAGGACCTCATAGGTGATTCTGATATCATGGTCGATGCTACTCCTGAAGGCATGGGCAGGAAAAATAAGCAGCTTTATGAAAAATCACGTGTGAAAGCCGTCTTTCAGGGTGGGGAGGAGCATACCATTGCACAGGCCAGTTTCAACGCTTATTCCAACTTTAACCAATCCTGGGGAAGAGACTTTGTCAGGGTTGTTTCATGCAACACCACGGGACTTGCACGGACACTTTATCCCCTGTCCAGCGAAATGGGAATTGAAAGCGTGAATGCAATGCTGGTGAGGAGGGGAACTGATCCCAATGACCATAAAAAAGGTCCAATGAATGCAATAGAACCCAGCCTGAAGATTCCATCACATCACGCTCCAGATCTTAAGACAGTCCTGGATATCGGGGATGTCAATACGGTTGCAATGAAGGTTCCAACAACCCTTATGCATGTTCATTCTGTGCAGGCAGTAATGAAGAAAGATGCCTCTGCAGAGGATGTACTTTCATTATTTTCCCGTTACAAGCGGATCTTGCCGGTATCAGGAAAGGATGGCGTCTATTCCACGGCTCAGATAATGGAGATAGCCTAGGAAAGATCACTGTACAG
>JAKBSB010000101.1 GCA_021845155.1 Thermoplasmata archaeon | reverse complement strand
ACCATCCGGAGAATCCAGATGCATTCGTGGGGGGGAAAAAAAGTAACCATCAGATTTTTCCCTAAAGACCCTTTCCATTACACCAACAGCCTCACCTGGGCTGATTTTCATAACGTCACTGTCGTTTAATATTTTCATAACTGTACATGATGCTTAGGGTATTTATTATCCTGAAACCGTGAAGCCTGGTTGATATCTATCAGAGCTTGATCAGTTCATCCATTCTGACAAAAGCAGGATCATCTGACCTGAAACTGTCAGGATTCTTTCCTCTTGCGACTGCAACCGAAAGTGAAAGTAGCTGGAGTACTATGAGATTCACAAGGGGAGAAAACTCTTCCTGCACTTCCTGAACCACCACCACATTTTTTCCCGCCGAACTTTCCCTGTCAGTGATTTCAATGACACTGGCATTGAGTGATTTCAAAGTTTTTGAAAGATTCTCCATTCTCTCATAAGATTTGCCTGATGAGGTTATACAGATAAAAATATCGTGCGCAAGATCTGCGGCCCTCACCGGCCCATGTATAAGCTGTTCCACCTCATATCCATAAGCCGTTACATAACTGGTTTCCTGCATTTTCAATGCCGCCTCCATGGCAGTTACGGCATTTGGGCCTCCTCCACTTATCCAGATCCTGTGTGAAAAATCCAGTCTCTTTGAAATTTCCGCCAGTTCCTTTTCAAGTTTAAGTGCCTTTTTCAAGGCTTGTAAAACCGGTTCTGCAAGTTTTTCCAAAGAAGTGTTTCCAGAAGTACCCTCCATTTCAGAAGAGACGGCAAGCCTGAGGATAACGGCAACTGCACCTGTCAGGCTTATGGTATGAGCTGAAGATTTTTCCTGTTCCACTGTGGTGAAAATATAGTCCGCATCCCCTTTCTTAATACTGCTTGAAAGTCCCGTGACTGCTACTGTTTTACATCCGGCAGTCTTTGCCTTTTTCAGGGAATCATAACTGTACATCTTGTAGCCCCTGTGACTTATAACAATGACCGTGTCATCTCCGGAAAGTTCTGGCGTATAATTGGAAAACTCGAATGACGAGTATGCCCTGATATTCCTATCTTTAAGGTATTTTTCAAGTATGAACCTGCCAAACAGGGCAGCATGCAGGGAGGACCCTGTCCCTACAAGGAATATATTATTCGAATTTCTTAAAATGAGGGAAACTTCCATATAATCCCGGTTGGCTGATGTGAGTATATTTTTAAAAGCGGCAGGCTGATCCAGTATTGATCTGTGCATGAAATAATCTGTCTTGTCCAAATATATCGCTCAAATATATTGGTTGAGATTATGAACCTTTCTGGAAGAAAATGAATTGATACTGAAAACTTTTTCTGCCATAAACTACAGCATTGGAAACCTTGAAATCTCCCATATTCCATGGGAATCTTAATAATAATCCAAGCCCATTGCATATCCATGAAAGTCACACTTATTGGTGGAAACGGCTTTGGAAAACTTCATGGGGAATCATATAAGCAGCTGGGAATAGAGTTTTCAGTTTACGACAGGAATCCAGAAGTGCTTGAATATTACAAAAAAAATTATGGAGTCAGGAACGTTTTTGAAAATATTGATGATGCAATCCATTCTGATTCAGATGTAATTGATATTGTCCTGCCTCACAAAATGCACAGGGAAATATCAACCAGAGCCATGGAACTGGGCAAACATGTCATAATGGAAAAACCGATAGCCACCACTTTTGAAGAGGCAACAGAAATTATAGAAGCATCAGTGAAAAACCATGTGAAATTCATGGTAGCTGAACAGTATAATTTTGATCCATCACTCAACCGGGCAATAGAACTGGTTAAGGAGAACAGTATAGGGAAGGTTCATACCATAATAGTAAGGGACCAGAGGGAATATAGAAAAACAGGATGGAGGTCTAAGAAAGACCAGATGGGTGGAGGAGCGCTCATTGATGGGGGGATTCATTACATCGAAACTTTGCTGGACATAGGAGGAGATTACAGGAAAATAGAGTCCTATTCTTATCATGGTGGATCGTCCCTGGAAGGGGAAGACTCTACTGTTGCACTGTTCCATTTTACCAGTGGATCCCATGGTATGTTCCTGTATACATGGGCTTACAGTGAGGCCCCCAGGCTACCGTCCTATGAGATCATCGGAAGTGAAGGAAGCATATATGAGGATGTCCAGTCCAGGCCAATGGAGGAATTTAAAAACATGACTGGGCTGAGGTATGTATATGGGAATCCTGTGCTGAATGGGAAGAAAGTGGAGATTAAAAAAGAGGATGTTTTCAATCTTGAAATAAAGGGATTTATTGATTCGGTTAAAAACAACACTGAAGTGCCGTACAGCCATAATAAGGCCCTGAGAAATTTAAGGGCAATACTTGACATATACAGGAAAGGTGACTGAACTAAATCTTATTGAAACGGACTGCACATTCCATAGCAAGCAGTTCCATTGGATCCAGGATGAATTTCATGGCATCTGACTTTCCAATGGCAACTGGAACTTCACTGCACCCCGCTATGATTTTTCCTGATCCCATATCCCTGAGAGAATCAACCTGTTCCATGAAAAGCTGCTCAGCTTCATCGACTTTTCCAGACTTGACCTTATATATTGCTTCCATGACAGCATCCTGGTTTTCTGGATAGATCAATTCAATGTCTTTTTTGCGAAGGACATCACTGTAGAGACCTGACAGTTTGACTGGTGTGGTACAGATAATTCCTGCCCTGCTATTTTCTGGCAGTTTCTCCGAAGTAATGAGGGGAGCATTCAGTACCTCAACAGTTGTATTTTTATCTATTTCATCAAACCAGATGTGTGCAGTGTTGCATGGAATTGCCATTATGTCACAACCTGCACCTTCAAGAACTTTAGCGCTTTTCAGGAGTTCCGGCAGGGGGGATGTGCCTCCCCTCAGAAAAGCCTCGTTCCTGTCAGGGATCACAGTATTGTTGTACACTACTGCAGGTATCTGATCCTGATCCCTTTCGGCCCCCGTCACCCTGATAAGCTTGTCCATGAAATCTATTGTGGCTGCTGGCCCCATGCCTCCAAGAACACCCAGCAGTTTTGGACTCTCCTCACCGTTGTTTTTCATTCTTTTTCATCCCCATAACTGGTTGAAAAATTCATGTGATATAAACTGGAATCGTATGTTAACATCTATGATTATTTTCTCATTGCATAAATCTGTAACTATTTTTTACCTGTACCTCGTCTACATCGTTGTTGATTCTGAGCCGGAAATGCCGTAATCTTTAACTAAGATGCTTCAATTTTAAATTCTGGGTACCCCTGCAGAGTTCAGCATTGAACTGGATGCTGGGATAGGATCAGGAATATTGCCCCCGGAATTGGGGTTCTATAAATCGAGGTGAACATATTATCAAGAAGATGCCGGAAAGGTCAAGTTCAATGAGGACAGTTAGGGAAGAGCTTTATAAGTATACTGAAAATGACATAGACGTGAAGGATGGGAGGCTATTCACCTACCTTTATGATCCTGATATGAAGGAGCTGAAACAGGCAAATGACATTTTCGTGGAATTCCTGAACCGTAATGGAATGGATTACCATGCTTTCCCCAGCACCCTGAAGATAGAGAACGATATTGTTGCAATGGTAGGGTCGCTACTCAATGGTGATTCAGAAATAGCTGGAAATTTCACGACAGGAGGGACTGAGAGCATACTTCTTGCAGTTAAGTCTGCAAGGGACCTGTTCCTTTCAAAGAACGGTAATATCGAAAAACCAGAGATCATTATTCCAGTAACTGCACATCCTGCATTCAGGAAGGCTGCAGAATATCTTGGAATGAAGATAGTCAGGATAAAGGTTGACGGCAAAACTTTCCAGACCATTCCGGATGATGTAAAAAAAGCGGTCACGAAAAATACAGCCATGATCGTGACTTCTGCCCCGAATTTTCCATACGGCGTTATAGATCCCATAGAGGAGATTGGCGCGATTGCAGTAAAGCATAAAGTCTGGCTGCATGTTGATGCCTGTGTCGGAGGCATGATACTTCCATTCCTTTCCATGGCTGGGATCAAGGTCAAGAAATGGGATTTTACGGTTCCAGGAGTAACATCCATATCTGTTGACCTTCACAAATACGGTTTCACGCCTAAAGGTTCGTCAGTTATACTTTACAGGAACCGGGATTTCAGGAGATACCAGCTCTACGTTAACGCAAACTGGCCGGGTTACCCCATGTCGAATGTGGGAATGCAGTCGACAAAATCTGCTGCCCCAATGGCAGCTTCGTGGGCCGTAATGAATGCACTCGGAATTGATGGATATGTCAGTCTTGCTCGTAAAACGCTTTCGGCCAGGGACAGGATTGTAGATGGACTGGAAAAACTCGGATACCACATCGTTGGATCACCGGAAACCACAATTTTTGCTTTTTCCTCTGGAAGTGTTGACATTTTCAGGGTGGGAAGCGAACTGAAAAATAGGGGATGGTTTTTACAGGTTCAGCCCGGTTCTGAAACTGATGATCTTCCCTCCAGTCTCCATCTTAACGTCTCCCCTGTTCATGTTAAAGTTGCAGATGAATTCCTCAGTGATCTTAAGACTATTACGGATAAGATCAAATCTGAAGGAAATTCGGAAAACATGAAGAAAAGTGTTATGGAAAGGATCAAAGCTGTCAGGGATGGAAAAGCTTCAATAAGAGAGGTTATGAATGAATATGAGAATTCAGGTGGAAATGCACAGGATCTGATGTATGAAATAATCAGGCATGTATCTCCTGATATGGTGGAAGATGCTTTCCTGGACACGGTTAATGAGGATTTTAAGCCCTCCGAGGGAACTTAGTCCTGTTGTACCTTTTTGCAGTCAATTCCCATTTTAATTTTTTGAATTCCTGGATGGATTTATTTTTGAAAGTTTTTCATGCCGTTGCTTAGCTGCTTAACATTCAAGTGACATGGTACACATATTCTTCTTGATCGTTACTTTCACTTTCCTTTCAGGGCGTTTTGAAGTCCGTCAGACCCAGGGATGGAAAAATCCTGGTCAATCTTCTATGTTTGCTTTTTCACCTAAGGCCTTTTTAATAAGTTCCTTGTAACTATTGAATGTTTCATCATCAAGCTTTGCCGTTTTCTCATAATTGTTATGCATAAGATTATACTCCATTTTACCTTCTTTTGATAATATGATCAATTTTGGCAGATGAAGATGTTTTCCCTGCCTTAAGGTGATTTCAGTGATGCCTGCATAATCAACCTCCCTGAATTCTGGTGGTTGCCTGGAAATTTCCGAGTCTATATCATCCTCTATTTTTTTACCATTGTAGATGGATTGATCTATAATTTCTTTGTAAACCTGTTTCGAATCAGCCATGTAGGCATAATTTTGTGTCGGCCCGGGGAGCATTGTCAGCGGATCTGACATAAGATACTGCCTCATCTCTTTCCTCAAATCCTTTTTATTGAACAGATCAAAAATTAGAATTGAATCTGCAGTAAAAACAAGATGATGGACAAATGTAATCTTATCCCGCTTCCATGCATTATCAATTGAACCTAAAATAGAG
>JAKBSB010000100.1 GCA_021845155.1 Thermoplasmata archaeon | reverse complement strand
GTTTTGCCTGAATACTGTTTTGATTTTTATGAGTCCGTTATTTTGAAGTTTTTCAAGGTGGTTGCTCAGGCTCCCCTTTCCCAGTGAAGTTATCGTAAGAAGATCAGTAAAAGAAAGTTTCCTGTTGATTGCCAGGGATATTATTATTATAAGCCTTGCTGTTGACTTCATCACCGGCTCATTCAACTGTTTGCCCAGTGTCTCCAGAAGATCGTTCAGGCGACTCGAATCATTGCTCCCTGCATCCACGGACTCTCCCGTCAAGATCAATTACACTCCTGCAGGCCTTCATGATCAATCAATTCGTCCCTTGCATGATACAGGGAGTATATTGATGCCAGAAACCATGCGACCACTGTTGGGATCCAGAAGTATACAAAATACTCCGGGCTCCTGAATACGATTACTGTTAGGGCGCTTCCAATGTCGCTGAACATAAACACAGAAACAGCCACCCAACCCTCGAGGGGAATCTTTCCCAGCGACCTTTTAATCATGTTGTAGACGTAGAGATCAATGAAAGCCAGGAATGTAACTTCCAGCAAAATACCCAGGAATGTTCTTAACAGACCGGAACTGATAAGGCTTATTGCAGCTATTAACAAAATAAACAGCATAATACCGATCAGGGAGTTTTTCTTCGGACTCCAGTCGTCAGGATCGGAAAGGTCCCTCTGCAGGCTGGCCAGCCTTTTGGCCCTTGAAAATACCAGTCCTGAGAAATATGAGGCAAAAACCACTATTAGAACGTATGATGCTATGTAAACAATGATCTGGGCATAAAACTGTCTTATGAAATCAACCGGGTAGGATAGGAAAATGAAGAGAAATATGGAAAATGCCCATATTGAATAGTAGATTCCCCATGCCCTTCTCTGAAGATACCTGTCGAGGCTGACCGCCTTTGTTCCAACGCATTTCAGGTGTTCAGAAAGTGCTGAGAGTTCATCCGGGTTCATACCTGCCTTCCTTCTTCGATGGATCTTGGCCTGATCCTCTTTACAAGAAACATAGCAAGTACAAAAAGCAATGCGATCCAGAATAAGAGGCTGGCCATGAGAATATATGGGTCCAGCATGGGCCCCGTCCCGTTTGATATATTCAAAGGCGCAGCCTGGCCGTAGTATGTCTGGAAAAGAAGGCGTGGTATGTCACTGAAAGGACTTGCGTAAACAATAGCAGATGGCAGCGGTATTCCAAGTTCTGAAAAACCGAAAAGATATGAAAGCAGCTGCGGTATGAATACAATGAATGATATGCTCTTGAGTCCTGTATAATTGTTGGCGAATATAACCAGTACAGCAGAAAGAAGGAACATGAACATACCTGTCACTATGAACATGAGGATTGAGAATTCGGGATAGACTGGGAGAATAAGATAACCCGCCTTGCTGCTGAAAAGCAATATGGTGAATATGATTATGAAGAAACCGATTATGCCTCCTGTAATTGAGGTGCTTCCCATTAGGTTGAAAATATATGATGACGGCTTGAGTTTTGTGAACCTGAATCCATATGCAAGCGAAGAATTCGCGTAATATATGGAATAAGCAACAGAGGTTGCAATTATGCTTCCAGAAATCAGGCCGATCAGGGAGAACCATACTGAAGTGTATCCGAGGGACTCACTCCTTGAGGTCATATTGAACCCGAAAACATATGACCCCATGAAAAGCCAGAATACCATGAACCCGACTCCCCATCCCCATAATGCCTTATTTGAAAGAAGCGACTTGAGATAATATCCCGCAAGCATCATGCCACCTCGTCAAATATTGAATTCAGATTTCTGGCTGATGCGATGGGTACCGATCCACTGTTTTCAGTTATTGAGAATTTCCCAAAGCTTGTATCCATCACAGCAAGCGCGTCAGAAAGTTCTCCCCTGTTGATATAAAGGTTTTTCAACTGGGAGACCTGGAATTTTCCGAACAACTTTCCCTCGATGATAAAATAAAGTGCCCAGCCTTGAAGCCTGTTCAGCAGATCAAATTCATGTGTATTGATCATCATTTCAGCGCCGTTTTTTCCCACCATATCAAGAAGTTTCAACCTTCTGCCCTGATCCACGTTGTCAAAGGGCTCATCCATTAGAATTAATGAAGGATTGAAGCTTAATGACATTATATTCCCAATCATTTTCTGTTCCCCGGAACTTAGCTGATGTATTCTCTTGTCAAGTATGGTCTCAAGCCCAAATTTACTGACAGTATCTTCAGGAACTGCGGGATCACTTCCCTTCAGGTCAGAATAAATCCTTATCATGTCCCTGACAGTGACACCCATTATCCTGTACACTTCAGCCATATTGGTGGATACTCCCATCTCACCCTTGATTGCCCTTACATCCATTCCATTGATGCAAGCCACACCGGATTCAACCTGGACCAGGCCCAAGAGAACCTTTAAAAGAGTCGTCTTGCCTGAACCGTTAGGCCCTATTACAACGACCTTTTCATTTTTCATGCTCATGTTTATGTGTTCCAGTGCGTATCGACTGTATCTCCTGTCATACTTAACTGTCACATCTTTCAGATCTATCATTGCACTTTTATGATTCGGGATGTAATAAACAGGGGATAAAGTTCAAATTTTGAACCGGTAGAATAAGGATTCTTTGTCCTGCTTTCCTTCAGGATTAAAAACCAGGAGTTATCGCTCCCATTACAAGGGACATACTGCCTCATAATTGTTATATAATCAGTGAATATGGAGAGTTGTGAATAACAAGTATGCCGAGATCTACAAAAAGCAGCATTATGGGCTCGTTGGAAAACATTCAGCCGTAAAGGTCTGCCATTACACGAAAAGCGAACTGACCGGCCACGAAGGTTGCTACAAGGGGACATTCTATGGCATCAATTCGCATCAGTGCATACAGATGACACCTGCACTGAACTCATGCACTGAAGGCTGCTCCTTCTGCTGGAGATTCCAGGGTTTCGACAGCATGCATATCTCGGACGAGGATGATCCGGCATTCATTCTTGAAGAGAGCATCAAAGCACACAAGAAGTTAATTTCCGGATTCAAGGGAAATCCAAATGTCACAAAAGAGAAGTGGGAGGAGGCGGATAATCCAAGGCACATCGCGATTTCTCTCACCGGGGAACCTACAATTTACTCAAGACTTGGAGAATTCATTGAACTGTGCCACAGAAAGGGAATCTCCACTTTCGTGGTTACAAACGGAACACTTCCAATGGTGCTTGAGAAGCTGGATCCTCTGCCCACACAGCTTTATGTTACCACTGCCGGCCCCACGAAGGAGATTTTCAATGATCTTTTAAACCCGGTCATAGGAAATGCATGGGAGAACTTTCACAGGACACTTGAACTTCTTCCCTCGCTTGACACCAGGAAAGTCATAAGGCATACACTTGTGAAAGACGTAAATATGCCCTTTGTTGAAGAGTACACAAAAATGGACAGGACTGCTGATCCTGATTTCATTGAATCCAAGGGCTATGTGCATGTAGGCCAGTCAATAACAAGACTGACCACGGACAATATGCCTTCACATGACTATATTGTGGAGTTTTCGAGAGAACTTGCAAAGAACCTAGGCTATGATTTCACCTCCGAGAGGAGGGACAGCAGGGTTACCCTCCTGAGCAAGGATCCATCAAAGGCAAAGATTGATTTCAGCAGCATAAAGGCTTCAGTTTTGGCCTGAACTTCAACAATAAAAATTTTCCGGCATAATAAATTATATTTCTTAAGGATGCTTAACAGATTGGTATGCTGGATTTCAATTTCACAGAAGATCAGGAAATTCTCAGGGAGACGGCAAGAGAATTCGCTGGAAAGGTAATCGCAAAGAATATCCCAAAAATGATGAATGACAGGCGAATACCTGCAGAGGTTTTCCAGGGGCTGGCCAGGATGAATTTTTTGGGAATGAACATTTCCGAAGAGTACGGGGGAATGAATGCAGATGCGGTAACTACCGGAATTGTGGCTGAAGAGATTGCCAGGGCGGACCCCACGGCCTCGATCCCTGTTCTTTTCCTGGTGGACAATGCCTGGTCCTACCTGATATCAAAATACGGTTCTGAAGAACTGAAGAAGGAACTGCTCCCAAAAGTTGTGAAGGGAGAGGCCATAGTGGGAATTGCATCGACAGAACCCAACTTTGGATCTGACATTGGATCCATGACCTCCAAGGCTGTAAGGAATGGAGATATTTACACACTCAACGGAGAAAAATCATACATAAGCCTTGTAAGGGATATCAGGGAGAGGACCGGAGGATATGTTACAGTTGTCAAGACCGATATGCAGAAGGGCACCAGAGGTGTCACCCTTTTTTACCTCCCCTATGAGGAGAACAAATTCGACCTGACGGACCTCCATGAAATGGGGAGGGAGGGTTCTTCCTGGGGAGCCTTCAAATTCCACGATGTGAAACTTGGAAAAGAACATATAATTGGGAAGGAAAACCAGGGATTCAATATCATCCATGAAGGTTTTGAATTTGCAAGAGCCCTCATCTCTGTTATAAGCGCCGGAAGTGCAATGAAAGCCCTGGAAAACGGGTCAAATTACCTTAAGACAAGGAAGGCATTCGGATCTGAGCTCGCCAAGTTCCAGGGCCTCCAGTTCCAGCTTGCCGACAATGTGGCAAGAATGGAGGCGGCGAGGATGATGGGTTACAAGGCTCTCTGGACCTATGATCAGGAACAGAGATTCCACAAGGTCTCGAGATTCCAGGTAAGCAGGGAAGTGGCAATTGCCAAACTGATTTCAACAACATGGGCTTTCGATGCCATAAATGACGCACTGCAATGGCAGGGGGCTTTCGGCTATTCCAAGGACTGCCCTGAGGAGTGGGCGCTGAGAGGAATCCGGTCATTCCAGCTGGCTGAAGGATCAAGAGAAATCATGAAGGTCATTATTGCAAGAGAAACGCTGGGCAAAGAATTTATCAAATAAATTCCTGACTGAAAGAGGAAGATCAATGGCAGAAAATGATGAACTTATAGATATCGGGGATTTCAGGAAAATAAGCATCAGGACAGGCAAGGTGCTGGAATGCGAAAAGGTGGAGAAATCAAGATCTCTCCTGAGAATCATTGTTGATCTTGGAGACCAGAAAAGACAGATTATATCCAGTATCTATCCTTCATACAAGCCTGACGAAATGATAGGAAAAACGCTCATAGTCCTAGCAAACTTAAAAAAAGCCAAATTCATGGGACTCGAGAGCGAGGGGATGCTTCTTGCAGTAGATGATCAAGATGTGCTGAGCCTGCTGACAACTGATCGCCCCTCCTCACCAGGGCTGAAGGTGTCCTGAGTTATGAGCTGGGCAGACAGATACAGGCCAAAAAGCGTCAGCGAACTCATAATATCGGCATCATCACTTGAGAAGATTTCGCAGTGGCTTGACCAGTGGAAAGAGGGAGTCCCCCTGAAAAAAGCACTGGTGCTCTATGGCCCGCCAGGAGTTGGAAAAACAAGTGCTGCACTTGCAATTGCACATGACCTTGGATACCCTCTTGTGGAGATGAATGCGTCAGACCAGAGGAACAGGGAGAGCATGAAGTCCATTGCACTTATGGCGGCTCTTTACCAGGATATTTCAGCTGATTTTGGATCGGCCGGGCAGAAGAAAATAATTCTCATTGATGAAGCTGACAG
>JAKBSB010000099.1 GCA_021845155.1 Thermoplasmata archaeon | reverse complement strand
CCGAAACTTATACGTAAAGGACTGTAAGAAACTGTTTTTTCCACAATATTCCACCTTTTTACATAAGATAATATGTTGGCTAATATAACTTATGCCGCCAGCCCATCTGCACTGATCAATTCACAACCCTATCTCTCGTCCGGTCTGCCAGTCCGGAATTCCGAGTCCCAACAGAAATCATAATAAATAAATAGAAACTTAAAATAACCACACAATGACTAATTCAAAAAATGACAGTTACTGGCATACGGTCAGTCTAGGGAAAAATCCACCTGAAGATCTTAATGTTATTGTGGAAACACCAAGGGGAAGCAGGAACAAGTACGAGATTTCCAAGGAGTTCTCTGGAGTAGTACTGGATCGTGTCCTGCACTCATCAGTTGTCTACCCTGTTGATTACGGGGCAGTACCAGGAACGCTTTACGACGACGGGGACCCGCTGGATGCCATGGTTCTGGTTACGCATCCGACACTTCCAGGAATAGTTCTTTCTGCAAGACCCATAGGACTCATGAAGATGGTTGACCAGGGCGAACTTGACAATAAAATCCTGATGGTTGCAACCAAGGATCCGTATTACAGGGATGTGAAGACTTACAAGGACCTCCCCGTGCATCTTATGGACGAGATACTGAACTTCTTCCAGACCTACAAGATACTTGAAAAAAAGAAGACGGAGGTCACCGGCTGGGAAGGAAAGGAAGCTGCCATAAAGGATATTGAGAGATCCATCAAGGCATACAATGAGAAATATAAATAAATGAAAACATGGTCGATATAACAATTCCAGTTGGCAAGGGGAAAATAACTGTTTCCAGGGGTGTGGTTAAGTTACTGATGACCGGCAAGTACCTGACCATCAGGACTGTCGTATCACAATCCCCATGCACCGACGGTATGTGCCAGAGAATTATAGAACCGGAGGTGGGTATTGAAAATCCAACTGATGATCCAGACCTCAGGATTTTTGCCGGGGATGGCATATTTCTTGGAATAGACCAGAATGTGTTTTCTTCTGTGGATAAAGGAAGGGAAGAGGTTGTCGTAAAGAAATCTATCTCAGGAAAGCTTATAGCACAGGGTCTGGATTTCACGTCCTGATCTCATATTTTTAATAACCCCATGAATTTACCCTACACGGTAAAACAAGCGCTTGGGGAACGTCTTCTTTTTTCAAATCATGTGCTCTGGGGGGTTAGCGTCGCCTCATCAATCAGATCTATAGGATTCGGTGCAACATGGCCCTTCATGGCTATATTCTTCAATATTGATCTTGGAATCCCGATATATGAAGTGGGGATCATTTTCACTCTCCTGTCTGTTGTTTCAATTGTGGTGAGCTTACTGGGCGGCGGACTTGCGGATAAAATTGGCAGAAAAAACACAATAGTGATTGGAAGCATGCTTGGTTTCGCCCTTTATCTTTCATTGTCGCTTATGCTCATCCTGAAGGTTCCAATAATATTTGTAATAGTTGTCTTCATAATCTCGGCAACCTCCGGAGCACTTATATTTCCGGCCGCTTCGGCACTAGTTGCAGATTATACTGAAGACGACCAGAGGATGAAAGGTTACGTTATATACCGAATTCTTTCAAACCTGGGATGGGCCATAGGCCCCCTTATCGGATCTTTTCTGTTCAACAGCGGCCTGGATGTAATCTTCCTTTTTGTATCAATATCAAGCCTTGTCCAGTTCATGGTGGTCGTATTCACGGTCAGGGACCGGAAAAAAAGGGACCACACAAGAAAAGCCGGGGAACGGTTCAGCTTACTGGTCCTGGACAAGTACCTGATAGTATTCGGGCTTGCCACGTTCCTCGTTACAATGGTTGCATCCCAGTTCAGTGTAACTTTCCCGGTTTATGCATCCATAAAGATTGGAATACCAGAAGCAGATCTTGGCTATATATATGCAGTTAATGGTACAGTAGTAGTTGTAGGGCAGTATCCAATGATAATGGGCCTGAAAAAATTTCCCGACATTTTTATAATGATACTGGGTGCAGTATTCTACTCGGTGGGATACTTCATTGTAAGCTTCTCACATAATCTTGTTGGCCTTATGTTTGATATGCTGATAATAACCATGGGCGAGAACCTTACGTCCCCAGTGATCAATACTGTGGTCTCAAAGATAGCTGCAGAGGGGAAAATGGCCAGGTATATGGGTTTCATAGGCATGCTGAATTCCACAGGACGGGCACTGGGTCCATCCATTGGTTCGACATTCCTTTACATCTTCGCATACAACGGACTTAAGGTCTGGTCAGCAGTTGATATATTCGGCCTTGGTTCAATCGTTATCTTCATGATATTCAGCGGCATGATTTTCAGAAATCCAAATCTGAAGGAGAAAGGCATAATAAACAGGAAAATCCAGAAAATCTGATCCTGCACTTCTTAGTCCGGTCCTTAATTATTTACCTGCCAAAACAGTGTAATAATTAAAAAAAGGTTAAAAATAAAGTTCCTTTAAAAAGGGATAGGGGTTTACTGGCTGTTCTTGTCGGCCGGCTCTTCAGGAATCTTTTCAATAAGCCCGGAGATGCGGTTCTTCAGCTCAGCAAGCGCAGATTTCTGTCCTGAAAGATCGTCAGCAATATCGTTGAAATAGTTTATGTAACTGTTGATCTGGGACAGAATGTCTTCCGGTTCATCCGGCATCCATCTTCTCCTGAAACCAACCATTGTTTTCCTGTGGAATTCAATCTCCTTTTTCCCGCTTTCAGAAATGGAGTAACGGCCATCGGCATTCTTATGGATCAGCCCCTGTTCTTCCATGCTTGCGAGCATAGGATAAATAGATCCGGGACTGGGTTTCCATCTCCCTTCCGTTGTCTTTTCCATTGCAGCCATTATCTCTGATCCCTTCTTGGGGCTGTCACTGATAAGATCGAGAACAATTGGTCTCAAGCCGCGGAATCTCATGGGCCCGCTGCCCATGTGACCCTCGTCTGATCCCATGCGTCCCCTGCATTCATGCATTCTTGTTCCGCGATCATCCACCCATTTCCCTTCTTCTTTTCCGTACCTGTTATGATGTTCATATCCATTCATTTTTGTCACTATCTTATGTATCGGAAACCGATATTTAAACATATCGAATTCCGATACTAATAAGTTTAAATCACACTCAATGAGAAAAAGACAACGTCTGGAAAGTATGGTGTGAGGAGATAAACCTGCTTGCTGCATTTGTAAGTGACTAATCAAGCGTAGCGTATAAGACCAGGAACCATAGCCATTTTGAAGCCAATGAGAACCTGGTAAGTTCATATTACGAAAAAGGAAAATATTAGTCCCACAAGGTACAGGATCCCTATGAATGAATTGGCTCCAAGAAAAGATGCCCTTATTGTTGACGGATCATCAGGGTCCACTATGTAGTGCTGGTATATTATGAGGAAAAGAATTGGTGCCAGAATTATGTCGTAGATTACATTCCTGACATAGAACGCCGCAACCAGGAAACAGATGAAGGTAAACGCATGTGTTATGGAAGAAATTATCAGGCCACGTGATGTTCCATACCTTGTCATAACGGTCTTAAGGCCGTTCTTCAGATCGTATATCCTGTCAGGGATCACATATATCATGTCAAAACCTGCGATCCAGCTGGAGGATCCGAGAAATATAAGGTACAGAAGAGGCGAAGATGGAAATGAAGGTGTTATTGCGAGATAGCCGGCAAGAACCCCAACACCTATTGTTCCTCCCATGTAGAAATGCCTCCACGGCGTGATCTTCTTTAGAAACGGATCTGTGAAGAACAGGAATATGACCACTGGTGAGAGGGCAAAAACAAAGAGGTTCAGAAGGTAGGAGGAGAACTCGAAAATGAAACCGAAAACTACAGTCAGGACTATTGCGGTCCGGACATTCTTTTTGTCCTTGACCAGAAGCCAGTCCTTCTTTCTTGGGTTGGTAACATCATACTTTCTTCCCTCAAGCCTGTTTATGGACATTCCGGTAGCTCTGGCAGAGGTTGTGGCAAGGAATATAAGTATGAGTTTAACAGGATAGAAATGCCCCATGGAGGCAATGACTGCACCTGTGAACACGAAAGGAAGATCGAACACGGTGTGCTCCAGCTTTATGTAATCGACAACCTCCCTCAAATTCATTTAATGTTTTCCCTCTTCCTGGAAACTTCCCTTACGATTTCATCCTTCATTTCAAGGACATCGGGCCATGGTCTCATGAAGCCCTCGCTTTTGTCCTTCCTGGTGGCATCTATTCCCATTTTCGAACCATAATTCATTATGGACGCTGGATGATCAAGACTGTCAGTAACAGTTCCAGGAACTATAACGACATCCCTGGACGGGTCAATGCGTGTGCTCATTGCCCAGATCACCTGTTTCCTGTCATGGACATTTATGTCAGGATCAACAACAAGGACAATCTTTGAAAACATCAGCTGTCCCATTCCCCATATTGCAAACATCACTTTTTTTGCATGTCCCGGGTACCGTTTCTTTATGGACACAACAACCATGTTATGGAAAACTGCCTCCTCCATGGTGTTCATGTCCACTATCTCAGGAATCTGTATCTTTATGAGGGGCAGGAACATTCTTTCAATCGCCTTTCCCATTATAACATCTTCATGCCACAGCTTCCCAACAATGGTGGTTGGATAAACAGGATTATTTTTCTCGATTATCCTCTTTATATGAAAAACAGGGAATTCGGATTCAAGCGAATAATACCCTGTGTGGTCGCCGAAGGGGCCTTCAACACGGGTTTCAGAGGGATCAACGTAACCCTCAAGAACTATTTCCGCATTTTTCGGGTATACCAGGTCAACCGTTTCCCCCTTTACCAGCTCCATCCTCTTTCTCGATATTATTCCCCTGAATGAAAACTCATCGATGCCGTTTGGGAGGGGAGCCACGGCAGAGAACATTGTAAGCGGATCGCTTCCCAGTACAACCGCCACATCCATCATCTTCGACCTTTCAGCATAATCCTGCTCAAACTCAGAGCCTCCCTTATGAATATGCCAGTGCATACCCGTTGTTTCACTGTCAAATACCTGCATCCTGTACATGCCCATGTTACGCTGGCCTGTTACCGGATCCTTGGTTATCACAAGAGGAAGTGTTATGAAATTGCCACCGTCCTGGGGCCATGTCTTGCATATGGGGTAGCGTCCCAGGTCGACCTTGTCCAGTGTAGTGTGTGACGATCCCATGGATGATGATATTTTTGGCTTCACCCCTCCAAGTTCCTTCATCATTTCAAGGCCGCGGGATATCATAGAATCAGTGTCATCGGGAACACGTATGAGATTCTGCAGCCTTGTTCCGATATCCCCAGGATTTCCTCCAAGGACAAGTTCCATTCTTTCTGCTGTGGAGAAAAGATTCCCAACTGCAGGTATCTCTGAATTCTTGACTGAATTGAACAGAATAGCATCTGATTTTCCCACTCTTTCCTCTTCACTCAGGATGTATGTGAGTTCAAGGTCCGGATCTACCTCCTGGTTCATATCTTTCAGGTTCCCGGTTTTCCTCAGGTAGTCTATATATTCTCTGAGATCTTCAAATATCATGTCACTGTATTGCCAGTTTAAATATCATTTTTTCCAATTGGCAGGTTTTCAAGAGCCATTCTTTGAATAAAATGAAAACAGGAAGAATATTTGCCTCTGAATCAGCTATCCAAAGGAATACTCCTACC
>JAKBSB010000098.1 GCA_021845155.1 Thermoplasmata archaeon | reverse complement strand
TGCCCCTGATCTGGCAATCTTCTCCATGCCCTTATGATCCGTCACAAGAAGATGATCAACTGTCAGTGGATGGTACTTCTCACACAGATCCAGGCAACCTATATCCGCGAACTCGTCACTGTGCAGCTTCAGGCGCAGGCCGTTGGATCTGGCTGCTTCTGCCATCTCCATGGTTGAACTGACGGAAAACGCCCCCCTGTCGCAGAAAACATCGACAAACTTTACCCTGTCCTTCATCCGGGGGAACATTGCAGATATCACGTAGTTTGAATATTCGTATTCCCTCTGTCCCTGCGGTATTGCATGCATGCCCAGGAATGTAGGAACAACGTTTACAATACCCGTGTCCTTAATCCTGTGTATTACATCGAGCATCTTCATTTCTGTTGAAAGATCCAGGCCGTATCCAGTTTTTATTTCCATTGATGTTGTTCCGGTTGAAACGCTCTCGTAGACACGATTCATGCTCTGGTGAAAGATCTCGTCTGCGCTGGAGCTCCTTGTATCCCTGACTGTCCTGTAAATTCCATTTCCGGATGCAAGAATGTCCATGTAAGCCTTCCCGGAAACTTTCTGGTAAAATTCCTCCTCCCTTGTTCCTCCGTAAACCATGTGCGTGTGGGAATCCACAAGTCCAGGCATTACAACATTTCCCCTGGCATCAACGACATGCACCCCCCTGCCATCCTGGTATTTCCGGGCTTTCTCCGATGTCATAATTTCCCTTATGATCCCGTCCCGGATGAGAATTGAGTGATTTTCAAGAATCTTGATCCTCCTGATCTTTTCTGATTTCAGGGGTTCCCAACCAGCCCCTTCCATGGTGATAATTTCAGAAGCGTTCACTATAAGTGTTTCCCTCATCCGCTAAATATAACTATAACAAATATAATTTCTTTCCCTGGATATCCTTTTCATTAAAGTTGTTTCCGCATGGATCAATTTGAGCACGATTCAGATAACCATGATCCAGAATCCGAACAGCACGGTTACTATGAAACCACCGGTGATTGAGATCATGAATGGCGCACGGTACTGCATATATTTCTTCCCCCTGTATTCATGCACCGAGAATTTCTTGCTGTTCTTATGATAGGTCTCCTCATCGTACCTCAGGACAAACAGTGAAGAACTGCCCGAACTTTTGCCAGTTTTCATGCTCAGGTAAACAATGTATGGAACAAATATTATGGAAAAGACTGCAACGTTTATGAGAAGTGCCATGGAAAATGGGACAAACCCTGAAATGATCTCCTGTGCCTTAGTGAAAGGTGTGATCATGGGAATTGAGATAAATGAGAAAGACAGCGCCAGAAGTGCCTTGATGTCCCCTATTCCAAAGAATCTCTCCTGGAAACCCATCAGGAATATTGTCGACATCACCAGCAGATCAAACCCGAAGAGGAAAACTCTGAATACCATAAAAATTGAAAAGATAAGGAATATCACACCCACCAGGGGATAAACCAGAAGATCCGTCTCCATGAATGTTGCGATAAACATCAGTATCCCGGCAATATAAAACCAGTATGGTGGATGAACGTAAAGAGCCAGAAAAACAATTCCGGCCACATAAAGTGGGATGAACAGGTATGAACTCACTGTACGCCTCCTGACATCGGTTACAGAACCAAAAAGAAGAACTGCCATTCCCACCATTAACAGGATCAGATACTGAACCATCCTTTCACTAAAACACACGGAACATATAATTACTTTTCACCGTTAATTCTCTTGAACGCCTTGATCACGGAAGACATGTCAAGGTTGCCGTAACCTATTGATGAAGCCGATGAGTACATCTGTGATGTAAGTCCCCCAAGAGGAAGAGATATTCTTGAATCCCTTGCCATTTCCAGCGCGTAGTTTATATCCTTTATCTCATGGTTGAGAAGAAAAGCCGGAATGAAATCCTCCTTCAGTAGTGGTTCACGCTTTATGTCAAGTATGGCTGAAGCTGCAGAACTGACAGCAAGTATATCCATTACCTGTTCACGGTTCATCCCCATCCTGTCCCCGAAAACCAGTGCCTCACTCAATGCTGCTAGATTCTCACCGAGAAGAAGGTTGTGGAGAAGTTTCATTTTCAGGCCATTTCCGCCCTCGCCCATGTAAAAAACATTTTTTGAGAAAGTTTCAAGGAATGGTTTTACGGTTTCAAATGCCTTCTTATCACCGCCGAATATTGAAGTTAGCTCACCTCTTTGTGCAAATGGAACACTCCCTATTACGGGACAGTCCACATAGGTGCAGGACTTTTCAGCCACTCTCGCCTGATTCTCCCTTGACGCCTTTAAGGAAATTGTGCTCATGTCAACTATTATTGTACCCGGGATTATATGGCTTAACAGGCCATTCTTTCCCGAGATTATCTCCTGTGATGCCTGGGAATCGGTAACCATTACGAATATAATGTCGCAGCTGGACGAAACCTGGAATGGGTACTGGAAAACCTTAATTCCAAGTGCACCGAACTCGTCTGCCTTCTGTCTTGTCCTGTTGTATATACCCGTTACTTTATATTTTTTAAGGATGTTGTACAGTATTGGACGCCCCATCTTTCCAATACCAACGAAACCAAGATCTGACATTATGAACCCCTGAAAATCAGATTTCAAGAAAATATAAAGAACTGCCGTTTTCCTGCGTGGCACACTCCAGGCTCCTGTATGGTATCTGTCTATTTTTAAGCCTTGTTTCTGACTGTTCAATTGCAAGTTCCGGAAGGTTGTTTTTCTGGCTAAGGTGAGTGAGTATGATCCTGGTTTCAGGCTTTATGACCTTCTCAAGAACATCTGCTGTCTGGCTGTTTGAAAGGTGGCCGAATCTTCCGGCTATCCTGTTTTTCAGTGATATGGGATATGGCCCATTTTTAAGCATGTCTTCATCATGGTTTGATTCCAGTGCCATTATGTCTGATCCTTTTATGCACTCCATGACTTCTCCGGATACTGTCCCAAGGTCGGATATGACACTTATTTTAATTCCTGAACTCTCAATGACATAACCCACCGGATCTGATGCGTCATGGGAGATGTTTATTGCTCTCACACGGAAGTTACCTATAACCGTTTCACCGTTTATCCTGTAAAAGTCTCCAATGCCTGCTGCATAGCCAGTCATCTCCCTGGTGTATATGTCGAAGTCTGGCCTTGTTTTGAGGTTTTTCACGCCGCTGCAATGATCGGAATGTTCATGTGAGATAAACAGGGACTTTTGCGGTGGATCAATATGGAGATCTTCCAACCTCCTCCTCAAACGCTTCCTGGATATGCCCATATCTATAATCAGGAGATCGTCATGGTCCCATACAAGGCTGCAATTTCCAGCACTTCCACTTGCAACCATATTGAAACCGATGCCTTCCATTAAGAACTGAATAAATATACAGGATATGATACTTTCCCGATAAAACAACTGTTTTTATGTTTCAATTTGCTTGGGATCACATGAAAATTTACCTTGTTGACAAAAGTGATATAACTCCGAAAATGTCGCCTTTGATAAGGGCTCATATTGCATGGGAACTCTTCATACCCGGTTCACCTGGAGAATTTCCGGAAGGTCATGGCAGGGTGTTGTATCCCTTCTCCAACTGGATCTGGGACGAATTTGGAAAGGTTGGTGGCTACCTGAATAAAAATTCAAAGGATGCCGTATATGTCTCCATTCCGGAACTTTCTCCACATGGCAGAGATTTCCTGGTACGCCTCTGTTCAATGTGGTCAGATGAGATTTTCTTCTATGGAAAAAATGATGAAAATTTGTGGATTCCACCTTTAGTGAATATTTTCACAGATTCTCATATGGATAACGCTGAGAAGAGAGTTGCTGATAAAGAGGAAGGTGGGTCTGAAAGATTTTTCATGCCACTTCTTGGACCTTCAAGATCATTTTTCAGGCTTGAAAAAATAAGTCCAGGAAATTCATCAGCAAGGCTTCATAGCCATTCTGCTGTTGATGAGTACTACCTTCTGATCAGGGGAAAGGCGACACTGAAAATTGGTTCAAGATCTATTCCAATTGAGGAAGGAACACTTGTTGGGAAACCCACCGGGCCGGACCTGACCAGCCAGATAATTGCGGACAGGAATGATGAGGTAGAGGTACTGGACATGGAAGTATGGCCGGACCGGTACTACAATGCAAAGGATGCTGTCCTGTACCCTGAACATGGAGAATTGTTTATGAGAGGAACCGGATGGGGATCCATAATCCCCTGGATCACCGCCATGAACACAGACGATTTCAGAAGAAATTATGACACTTCTTATGGCAGAAATGCCGATGGTTCGTGGTCACCGGAAAAATTCAGGGGTCACAAAGAGAGAAAAAATATGGATTGATCACTGCGCAAGCGTGTTGAGTTCTGTCAGTAACTCTTTCTCAACATGATCTGTCCACAGTATTTCCGGTATATCTATGACAAGGAAGATCTCCGAAAGAAGAATTACTTCAATTGCGGTTATAGCCAGATTCTTTATGAGTTTTCCAACACCAACATGCACATTGATCTCATCATTTATGTTCTCAAACGTGAATGTCAGGGCTCTGTCAGCTGCTATTAAATCCCTGAGTATGCCCGGTTTCTGTGCCTGAATTATCGCTTTGTCGTCCTGAATGTTGCTCTGTACTTTCCAGTTGCTGTTCTTAAGGTAATCTGAGAAACTGTTTGCCAGATCCTTGAGACTTTTGCTGCTTTTAATTACCCTGTCTTTTTTGAAAACTTCCATGCTGTGTTATTGGAATACGTTATTTAACCGTAATGATTTCTTTAGACGGTCTTTTATTTCATGCTTTTGCATAAAATCCAGTAAAGCTAATATTGCGGGGCTACATGGTTATCCGTTGGGTGATGCCTTTATGAGAGTATTGACAAAAAAGAGGCTAAACAGGAAAAAAACTTCTGAAAAAAGGGGTTGACGTCCCTGAAATCTATCAAGAGTTCAATATACCTCCAGCTGAATGGAGGGAAGTTGTTGTCAGGAATGACCTGTTCTGAAAGCAGGAAATGGATTCATACACTTGTTATTCCTGTGGGATCATGAAGTGACTCTTCACACGAATGGTAGATTCGGAGTGCCCGGCATCGTATTCAATGAAATGATGAGCCATGTGATTGATCCTCAGTATATTACTTAATCCGCGCACCCCGATATTTATTGAGAATTCATCGCAGAAAGCCGTTTGGACTTGAGTTTCGCAAGCTTTTTTTGACCTAAGGCAGTAGAGTAGGCTCTTTCTTGTTGAATTGTGGTCATGCACCATGGTGCATGACTTATTATACATAATTGGGATATACACATGTGTTCCTGAGATTGGCAAAGAGGAAGCATAAACACGGAGTGGGTAGGTATGCACAGATAGCCGAGAAGTACAGGGAAGGTGGAAAGCAGAAGACAAGGGTTATCATGCATCTTGGCCCCGTGAATAACGAGGCTGACATGGAACGTTACATATCCATATTCAATCAGGAACTCCAGAAAACTAACATAACAGGAACAGAGATGGATAAACTGATCTTTGATCCGCCACTGGATTTCGGCATGATATATGCAGCAAGAAGTATCATGGAGAATACTGGCATCATGCGTTCATTATCCATGCTTGGAAAGTACAGGGAGACAGCTTTTCTCATGATAGCGAGCAGGATTCTTCATCCAGGTTCTGACATATCTCTTGCAAGATTCTTCA
>JAKBSB010000097.1 GCA_021845155.1 Thermoplasmata archaeon | reverse complement strand
GAAAATTATACACTGGGCACCTCAGGGATCCTTGAAATTCAGGATTTTCAAGCCAGACGGAACTGTGGACGAAGGTGTTTCAGAACCACTAATATCATCTTACAGGGGCGTGGCCCAGTTAGAGAGATACGGTTACGCAAATGTTAACGGTGAAAAGGGAACCGGCTATTTTCTTCACAAATAGACGGAATGAATTGCCGTGGCATTTAAATAAATTATAATGTGGATCAGCAGAGAACCTCCAAGCGATCCACCCGGCCTTCTTCTAATTCATTTAACCAGATAAAAGGATACTAACCTGAAAAAGCAGAGTATCAAATCTGATCCTTGGTCTGCGGTACCTTGACCATTGACGGGAATTTCTTGAGAAGTATTACCTCTCCCACAGCCTTTATCCACCTGAATGGTACGCTTATTGCTGATCCACCCTCAACCAGGTCCTGATTGGTGTTCTCTATGTAAATGCCATAAATAGATTGCTCATCGGTATCCAGGATTATGTCCTTGACTATTCCAATGAGGATTCCCCTGTCGCTGTAGACCTTGATGTCGTATAATTCGGTTATCTCTGTAAGCATGGATACCGTCATATAATTACGGGAATGCTATTTAAAATATTGGCTTTCGTGTAGACACTACCGTCTGCAGATGTCCACAAAATTTTTAAAAATTTCTTTTCCAAACTGTGTGTTTTCAACTTCCGGATGAAACTGCACCCCAAAAATCCTCTCATTTTTATGACCGAAAGCCTGGACCTTGCAGTATCTGGAATGTCCATACAGATTGAACTGATCCGGGAGGTTCTTGATCTCATCGTTGTGGTTTTCCCACGCAATAATCCTGGATGGGATTCCCTTTAGTATCCCGTCAGTTTGTGAGAATTCCACCTCAGTCTTGCCAAACTCAGGATGTTCTCCCGGCCCAACTTCACCTCCGTAATGCAGTGCTATAAACTGTGCACCAACACATATCCCGAAAATCGGAAAATCATGATCCTTAAAAAAATTGCTTATGTTTCCCAGCTTTCCCAGCTCGGAAACTATACTGGGCGCCCCACCGGAAAGGACAAGGCCATCCAGGCCGTCCAGATCATGTGAATCTGCAGTATTGGGAACTATTCTGCTCTCCACTCCCAGATCCCTGAGCACACGCCATTCACGGTGAGTCCACTGACCACCGTTGTCTATTACATCGATTTTCATATTTATTCCATTTCAGGAATACCAAGATGTTTGCTTATTTCCTTGTACCGGTTCCTGATGGTTACCTCTGTAACACCGGAAACCCTTGCTATCTCTTTCTGTGTTCTTGGTTTTCCAACCATTACTGATGCAATATATATTGAGGCAGCTGCCACTCCTGTGGGCCCCTTTCCTGAGGAAATTCCAAGTTCAATTGATTTCCTTACAATATCCTCACTGACTACAATTGCCTGCTTGTCCAGTTCAAGCTTGTTGCAGAACTGTGCTATGTATGAATACGGTGTCGTAGGTTTCAGGTTAAGGCTTAGTTCTTTTGCAAGATGCCTGTAGGCCTTCCCGATTTTCTTTTTGTTAACCTCTGAAGCCTTGGCGATCTCATCCAGAGTCCTGGGAAGGTTGATCATCCTGCATGCGGCATAGATTGATGCACACACTATGCTTTCAATGCTTCTTCCCCTGATAAGGTTCTTTTCCACCGCCCTTCGATAAATAAGGGCTGCAGTCTCCTTGATATCTTTTGGAATACCAAGTTTAGCTCCATTATCGTTTAGCATCTGCAACGCAAGGGACAGATTTCTTTCTGCTGCATTGCTGACCCTGATTCTCTGGTGCCATTTTCTTACACGGTATATCTGTGCACGGTTTTTATGTGGAATCCGTTTACCATAGTAGTCCTTGTTGGACCATGAAATTTCTGTTGCCAGTCCTTTGTCATGACTGAGAAAAGTCATTGGTGAGCCTGTTCTTGCACGCCTGTCGTCCTGTTCGGAGTCAAAAGCCCTCCATTCAGGTCCCTGATCAATAAGGGAATCCTCCAGTACCATACCACAATCGTTGCATGTCAGTTCTCCTCTCTCATAATCTTTCACAAGATGCTCCGAATTGCATTCAGGGCATCTTTTTGACCCATCTTCACTCATTTTAGAAGCCATTTGTACACCTTTATAAAGTATATAGTGCACTACATTACAGACTGTATTAAACCTTTTTGATAAGCATTTAAATTTTTCTTTCGCAATATACGAAAATTACTCTACTGCACAGCGGATTAAATTAACCTTTTTATTTGTATACAGATGGCTAAAAATAATTATTCTGGACACACGATAAGCAGGTTTATGCACCAATCCTTTAATACCATGATAAAATGTACTAATAATTTTGCGTAACATTTATATACTAACTTTGCATTAACAACAATACATGGAAGAGACATGCACAGTTATAGGTGGTAAAGGGAGAGAACTGGTAATCAAACCCCAGAAATGCCTTAAGATGAACATTGGTGTATACAACAGAAACAATTCGATCATTGGTAAAATAACGAAGATCTTTGGACCTGTGAAAAGTCCATATGCCCTTGTTACCACACGAGAAAATGTTTCCGGGGTTGAAGAAGTAACATTGAGATGTTAGAGGTGAATGAAGATGGTAGAGAATGAAAAAATTAAGAAAAATGTAGAAGAAATCCAGAAATGCCCCGAATGCGGATCCACACAGCTTGTCCGTGATTATGAAAGGGGGGAGTTAATTTGCAACAACTGTGGAATTGTCATAGATGAAAGTTTCATAGATCAGGGGGCAGAATGGAGAGCGTTCGATTCTGAGCAGAATGATGCGAGGGCCAGGACCGGGTCCCCTATGACCTTCACCATACATGATAAGGGGCTTTCAACCGATATATCCTGGAAAAACAAGGATTCATATGGGAAATCAATTCCTACAAGAAACAGGGCCCAGCTTTACAGGCTGAGGAAGTGGCAGAAAAGAATAAAGGTTTCAAACGCAGCCGAGAGGAATCTTTCACAGGCTTTGCAGGAGCTTGAGAGAATGGCTTCCAATCTCAGCATCCCCAAGGATGTCTGGGAAACAGCCGCAGTAATATACAGGAAAGCAGTCAAACAGAACATGATAAGAGGAAGGAGCATAGAAGGTGTTGTTGCAGGTTCAATATACGCTGCATGCAGAATAACTAACGTTCCAAGAACACTGGACGAGATTGCGACTGTAACCCGTGTCAAGAAGAAGGAGATCGGAAGAACCTATAGAATAATGAGCAGATATCTAAAACTGAATATCATGCCATCAAAACCAGAAGACTACATAAACAGGTTCTGCAGCAAACTTAAGCTATCCATGGAGGCAAGGAAGAAAGGTTCAGAAATACTCAAAAGCGCAGAGGAGAATGATCTCATTTCGGGCAAAGGACCAACTGGCGTTGCTGCTGCTGCAATCTACATAGCTTCCCTGATGACTGGCGAGAGAAGGACTCAAAGAGCTGTTGCCGAAGTTGCAGGGGTAACTGAAGTCACAATAAGGAACAGATACAAGGAACTTACTGAGAAACTGTCCATAAATGTGGAAGAGACTGAACAGTAATCCCTTATTTTTTTTCATATATTTTTTCAAAAGTGCCCAGGTTTCTTAAGATATCGTCTGTCATGTTGTAAAGGCTTGAAATTTTTAAGTCGTTAATTATTATGACAAGTTTTCCATCTTCACAATGTGCTGTGATGGATTTGTCATTGTCCTGATTGAAGGTTGTTATAAAATTTTCACATAATCCAGCTTCCATATTGATCCTGTAGGTTGCTTTCACCTGTCATTATTTACGGGCAGGAATTAAGTTTTGCCATTTATGAATGAAAAATAAGATAAAGTGCAAATTCATACGAGGTCTGAGCGAAGGTTGCCGAGCTAGGTTAAAGGCGACAGACTCAAGATCTGTTTCCGCAGGGATCCGCCGGTTCGAATCCGGCCCTTCGCATTTAAGGGAAACGGTAAGGCAGTTGGCTGGATATTCTCAAAATGCAGGCACGTTGAGATAGATGGAATAAATGACCATAAACAAACCGTAAATATGATACATTTATAGCTGAACCATGACTATTCTTGCCACTATATTTGCACCAAACACACCGACCATTGTTGGAGATCTGGGGGTTGACCACACTGAAACAATAAAATCTCTTGAAAATATCGGCAAAACTATTCCTGGAAAGCCTGAATTTATTGTAATTGTAAGCCCCCACTTCCGGACTCACGGAGGATTCGGGGTGGTCACATCGGAAAAAGTCAGGCAGATTTTTGATTTTTACGGATTTCCGGAAGAGCTTTACAGGGTAAAATATGAACCAAAAGGTTCTCCTGTAAACGCAAGAAGACTCCTTGAAATTCTTCACGAGGATGGAATTTCTGCCAGAGAGGCAAATGAGTGGGGCCTGGATCATGGAGCATGGTCTCCTCTTCTTCATATCTTTCCGGGTTATAATATCCCAGTAATCCCTGTGTCAATATCGGATGACCTACCTGCAGAAGATCACGAGAAATTAGGCAGATCCATCAGAAAACTTGCAGATACAAAGGACCTGGTCCTGATTACTACCGGGTCCATTATCCACAGGCTGGATCTGTGGCAGAATGGGGGAAACCTCCCCGAGGAAGCACTTGAATATCTTGATATATGCCTGTCCGCCTTTAAATCCGGATCTTTTGTACCCATATGGGATGCACCCCTTGATCTTTACAGGGCCGCACAGCCTGAAGGTGGAGAGGCCCCCTTGAGAATATTGAACGGTTCACTGGGAAAGGAATTCACTGCCAGCATCCTTTCTAACGAGATTGAATTTAACGCTGCCTCACTGACTACAGTGACATTCCAGTCCCTGAAACGGTGAAATTCTGCTGAACAAAGCTATTACATTGTTTGCTATCTGGTAGATACAATGATCGAGGAAAAATCCATCAGGTTGAAGGTCGTAGAGTCTAATTCATTAGATCCATTCAAAGCCAGGGTAAGGTTAGATAAAGAAATAATGGAACAGTTAAATTTAAAGTTAAATGACTACGTGGCAATACGTGGCAATAATTTTGCCATCGGAAGAGTTTACGAGATGCGTGAAGATGATTCAGGCAGGGAAGAAATAAAGATAGATTCGGTTATGAGAGAGAACTGCGGTTCAAAAGTCAATGATACAGTGGAAGTTTACAAAGTTGATCCAGTCCCGGCAAAATCAGTAAAACTTACACCAGCCGGAAGAAACTACCCAACCCTGAACAGTGAACTTATTGACTTTTTCAGGAGACTCCTCTACCAAACCCCACTTTTTAACGGAAACGTCATTGCAGTCAATCTTCCTGGAGATTTCAGGATAGGCAGCACGTCCAATCCACTATACAGGTCCATTGAAACTGAGCCGTCTTCCTGTGCTGTCTACATTTCCAATGAGACTGAGCTGATTCTGGTATAAAAAAAAGTGCTTCCCTCAGGTGATTTTGAACTTCCTGAGAACATTTAAATCATGGTCATACATACACTATGGCGAAAATAATGACAGTAATGTATAAAATATGTGTATATGGTTCATTACATAGCAATTTATTGAAAGACAGATCAATGAAGAAAAATGGGGGTTCATGATATGCCCGGAAAACTCAGGGAGAACTCGATTGGGCTTAAGGAAAGCATGTTCCAGGGTGTTGCCGGGGCGGCACCGACAGGAGCGGCCATAGCAACGCTGACAGGCGCAGC
>JAKBSB010000096.1 GCA_021845155.1 Thermoplasmata archaeon | reverse complement strand
TATCTTGAATATGTGGATTACTCCAGTAGGAAAGTATCTCAGTCTTTCAACCATCCTGAACGAATAGATGTTGTCCAGCCTGGATCTCTTCAGTCTTCTTATGGATTCTGGAAGCACTATTATGGCCATGATTCCTGCAGAGAGATAGACAAATGCAGAGAGTACGTAAAGAAGGGGAAGTATAATCATGGTGAATGAGGCAAAAATACCTATTATTATCGTGCCTGCCATGAGTCCAACCACAAGTCCCACATAGGAAATGGTGTTAAATCTGGCCATGACGGTTGGCCATTCTTTTTCCTCGGTGTTTTCCAGTATGAGAAGAGTTGAAACTGGGGTTGCAGCCATTGCAACAACCTGAAATACCACAAGCATGCCTATGTAAGACCATAGCATGTGTGCAAAAATCACAAGAAGAAGTGAAAAAAATGATCCAATGAAACCTATTACAATGAATATCTTCCTTTTACCAATAGAATCTGATAGATTTCCCCAGAAAATCAGTGCAGGGACTGAAGCAGCTGACGATATTGATGATGCAATTCCCACAAATTCAACATTTGAATGAAGATACACCACCACAAAAAGTGGAATCAGCGGAGAGGTCAGGCCCCCTGAAATGTTGGACAGAAGATAGCTGAGAAACCAGAAATACTTTGATTTAGGTCTTCTCACTGCGTTTATAGTGGTGTTTCCTACAGAGTTTTCCATTTAGCTGATTCACCGGATTTTCAGGAAATGTCAGACAAGTTATTTAATATTCTTTTCGTTCATGAAAATACATAAAAACCAGAAACAGTGGAGATACCCTGTTTTATTTTATTGCACAAATAGCATCAAGATATCTTTTTGTGTCCTTTTTTGTTGCTGCTACTGTGCATATGATTGTAATATATTCTTCCCATTGCGGAACTGAAATAATAACCGATCAATATGAACACAAGGTAAACGAAAATATTTATGGAAACTACACGTGAAATGGCAAAGAGTGATGCATAGTACGCACCGAGAGTTCCTATTACAACATAGGTGGATTTCTTCCTTAATCCTATTTCTTCCTTGGTTTCCGGATTTTCCCCGCTGATCTGGCTTGATTCTATGTAGCCGAGGCCCCAGCATTTTTCGCAAACATCAAGCCTGTCGTCCTCACCCCTGACCCAGCCTGAGCCCCCACAGGAATCACATATCATCCTCATATTATCTCATCAGTTAACAAATGTCATTTACGTATCTAAACTATTTGAATTAATAATATATAGAATATTGCATGACACTGAAAAATCTACTTTTGGGCGTTCTGGAGATAAAAAAAATATGAACCTGTTAAGTTTTGGATTTCACCTTTCAAAATTTATCACGGTGTTCGGCCATCAATTGCCCGGTAATTCTGCTTCCATGTGTATAAATGTTGAATCTATTTCCCCTGACAAAACATAGAAGAGTGATTCCAAAGGCTTCTGCGGTTTCTACGGCGAGGCTTGAAGGTGCCGAGACCGAACTAAGTATGGGAATCCCAGCTATGGCTGCTTTCTGAACTATCTCAAATCCAGCCCTACCACTTATCTGGAGTATTTTGCCCTTCTCCAGGTAACCCTGAATGAATGACCTGCCCAGTACCTTATCAACGGCATTATGTCTTCCAATATCCTCGGCCCATGCAAGTATTGCCCCGTCCGAGGTGAAAAGTGCCGCGCCATGTAATCCTCCTGTCTCGGAGAACATCTTCTGGTGGAGTTGCATCTTCTCCGGAAGAGACAGAATGATTTCCGGTCTTATTGTATTGAGGGTGTGCTGAATGCGTGCTCCTCTTACAAAAACCTGGTCTATGCTGGTTTTTCCACAAAGACCACAGCTTGAATAGGATGGGATTTGCCTTTTTAAATCCATTTCCCCTGAATAATCTGCAAGCCATACTTCAATAACATTGGATTCAACTTTTCCTGTTTTTTCCGTTTTGAAATCAAGAGGGTTCTTCAATATTCCTTCCGTCAGAAGAAGACCTGCAGCAAGATCTTCGTCTTCACCGGGAGTCCTCATTGTAACGGCAAACTGTGTACATGTGCCGGAATTGCTGTTACAGATCCTTATCTCAAGAGGTTCTTCCCATGATATAGAATCTTCCGTCTCCTCAAACTTACCATCCATGTATTTAGTGATGTGAATTGTTCTGGCGTTGGGCCGATGGTTTACAGCTGAATTTTTATTTTTCATCCTTACCAGACGACCCAAGCACTGAAAGCATGTTGAGAGCAACCTTCAATCCAGCATTTATTTCCGGATCCTTCATTATTCTCAGCAACCCCATCAATCCCGAAACGTTCCTGTCAGTATTTGGGATTTCCTTAATGGTTTTGACGGTCCTGTCAAGTGTTCCAGAAAGCCACTGCGAATCGAGTTCAGAAAGGAATTTGTATATGCTTCCCAGGTTATTGATGAGATTCTGGTTCCTTTCAGTCTGCATTATTTCTGTCAGGACAGAGAAAATATCTTCCCTGTGCTCCATCATGGATTTCAACAAAAGTCTGGTTGATTCATACTGGTTTTCATTACCCTCTAGTGCTTCACCTTGCGGTGTAACCTGATCTTCGGAACCATATCTTATCTGTTTGCTCATTTCATCATTCCTCCGCAATTTTCCCGTAATCTGCTCTCTCCCACTTCTTCTGGACCAATACACCGTCCTGCGGCCTTGGGTGCCCGAATCTTGGATTTGTTTTTGGAAGTGGCGAAGATGTCCTTTTATCCATAAGTTTTTCAATTTTTACTGACAGGTCCTTGTATGATGGGGTGTGTGAGACGGGGTCCATGTTCCTTCCGGTAAGTATGTTGAGAGCACCATCTCCCCGGACGTTCATGGGCATGTAGAGTTCCTTTCCTGATACCCTGTCTGTCACAAGCACCCTGTTCTTTATTTTACCGTATTTTGAGGTTATCCTGACATAATCACCAGTTTCAAGATCCCTCTCCTTTGCAAGTTCAGGAGAAACCTCCAGAAAAGACGATGGAACCTTCTGAGATATGCCTTCACTCCTGTATGTCTCGTTTCCCTCGTGGAAGTGTTCCAGAAGCCGCCCATTATTCAGGTGCAGATCAAACTCGTCCCCAACTGTGACAGTTGGGTTCCATTCCAGCTGGTACAGAAAAGCCTTTCCGTCTGGGAAATGGAACTTATCCAGATAAAGCGTAGGAGTATCTGTTTCGTCTTCATTCATTGGCCACTGCAGTGATTTAAATCCTTCGAGTCTGTGATATGAGACATGCTGGAACATTGGTGTAAGAGATGCAACCTCATCCATGATCTCTGATGGATGTTTATAGTTCCAGTCAAATCCCATATATCTTGCAATATCCTGGACTATCTCCCAGTCCGGCCTGCTACCTTTTACCGGATCAAATACCCTGTAAAGTCTCTGGATCCTTCTTTCCGTATTGTCAAACGTTCCTTCTTTTTCTAAACTCGCACCTGCAGGAAGAACCACGTCTGCGAAGCTTGCAGTTTCAGAGAAGAATATGTCCTCTACTACAAGGAAATCAAGTTCTTCCAGCCTTTTTTTAATGAAATTAGAATCTGAACCTGTTGAGACAAGTTCCTCACCTATGACATACATACCCTTAATTTTCCGGTTTTCTATTGCCTCTAGACATGTATTGTTATCAAACCCCGGTTTTACTGGGATCTTTGCGTTCCATGCCTGTTCGAACTTCTTCCTTGCTGCTTCATCATCAACTCTCTGATACCCGGGCAGGAATGCGCTCATTGCTCCGAAATCGCTTGCACCCTGCACATTGTTATGCCCTCTCAGTGGATAGGCTCCGCAGCCTGGCTTTCCATAGTTGCCTGTAACAAGGAGGAGGTTTGATATTGCTGTTGATGTATCGCTACCGGCATCCTGCTGGGTTACACCCATTGCCCAGAGAATGCACATTGTAGGAGACTTGTGTATGGTATCTGCTACCTTTATTAGAATATCCTTTTCGATTCCCGTTGTCGTTTCGGCGTATTCCATGGTAAATCTGTCCAGGCTTTTGTAATATCTGTCATAGTTATTCACTCTTTCCTCTATGAACTTTCTGTCATGCCATCCCTGGTCTATGATATATTTTGTAATGGCGGAAAGCCATACAAGATCTGTTCCGGGATTTGGATGCATGAATATATCGGCCCTGTTTGCCATCTCATGCTTTCTTAGATCTGCGACAATGAGTTTCTGTCCGTTCATTTTGTGTGCCCTCTTGACTCTTGTAGCCAAAACTGGATGAGATTCCGCGGTGTTTGAACCAACAATAAGCACAAGTTTTGATTCATAGATATCCTTTATTGAACCGGAATCACCTCCGTAACCAACTGTTCTCCAGAGGCCGGTTGTGGCTGGAGCCTGACAGAACCTGGAACTGTTGTCCACATTATTTGTACCGAATATCTGTCTGGCCATTTTCTGTACAAGGTAACTCTCCTCGTTAGTTCCCTTTGAGGAGGCAATGAACATGAGTGAATCTCCCCCGTATTTTTCAGCCAGATCTTTTAGTTTTGAAGCAACCAATGAAATAGCCTCATCCCATGTGGCTTCTCTGAACTTTCCGTTTTCTCTTATGAGGGGTGAAGTTAGCCTATCTTTGCTGTTTACAAAATCCCATCCAAATTTTCCCTTGATACACGTTGAAATGCCATTTGCTGGGGACTCAGGTGAAGGCTGCACCTTCAGTATTTTTCTCCCCCTGGTCCACATCTCAAAAGTGCATCCCACACCGCAAAATGTGCAGACAGTCTTTGTCTTCTTTATCTGGGATTCTCTGAGTTTTGATTCTATGTTGCTTATACCCATGACCGGACCCATGCCCAGAAAAGGTTCCAGAGATTTTACTGATTTGATCATCATCTGCTTTGTGTTGTCTGAGAATGAGGTAAAGAAACCAGCTTCTCCCAGCATGGGCTTTTCCATGAGAGCATTTACAGGACAGACTGTTACGCAGTGTCCGCATGATACACAGGATGAGTCATTTATTGGAACGTCATTGTCCCATACCACCCTGGGAACATCGCGATTCCAGTCGATTGAGAGTGTCTCATTGACCTGAACATCCTGGCATGCCTCGACACATCTTCCGCAGAGTATACACTGGTTTGGATCATACCTGTAAAATGGATTTGTGGCGTCTATGCTGTAAGGTTTTTCCCTGAAAGGATATTTTTGCTGTTCAATATGAAGGGAAAGCACCGTGTTGTGAAGATCGCAATCCCCATTGTTGTTTTCACATATGGTACAGTAAAGATCGTGATTTTTGAGAATCCTGTTGGTCGCTTCGATCTGTGCATCTCTTGCTCTTCTTGAATCTGTTAATATTTTCATTCCATCTTCAGGTTTCAGTGAACAGGATCTCACAAGTTTACCATTCATCTCCACAATACAGACATCACAGGTCTCTATTGGTCCAAGATTTTCCTGATAGCATATATGCGGGACATTGAATCCTTTAATCTCGAGAAACTTAAGGAAATTAATATCTCCGTTTGCCGAATAATCCCTTCCATCTATGTTTACCAAAACTTTTTTTTGCCCCATAAACTCCGATCTCCTTTCTTAATTCGGATTCACTTTTGCTCGACATACCCTTGTTGTTAACAATTCAAGTATAAATTAATACTTATACTTTACATATTGCACCGGTGTGTAGGAGATTCCTGAATACAGAGTGATCCCTTACATATTGTCTGCCCCCTCCATAAATAGTGAGACAAA
>JAKBSB010000095.1 GCA_021845155.1 Thermoplasmata archaeon | reverse complement strand
AAGGTGATATCCTGGAGGTGACATTGGTGGACATTATTCCAGAATCATGGGGTTGGACCGCAATAATGAACGATTTTGGTCTCCTTAAGAACAGGTTTCCGGAAACCCTGGTAATATGGGATATCTACCATGGATTGGCCAGATCAAGATCAGATTTTCTCAAGGGTGTGCAAATTCCAATTAAGCCATTTCTCGGGGTGATAGGAACAGCCCCCGAAAAGGGTACTTATGGGATGATACCTCCACAAAACTTCGGGGGAAACATGGATAACAAGATGAACTGTAAGGGTGCCAGGATATTGCTTCCGGTAAACGTAGATGGAGGGATGCTCTCAATATCCGATCCGCATGCTTCACAGGGTGATGGCGAGATATGTGGAACCGCAATTGAAGTCTCAGCCAGGGTAAAGTTGAAGGTAAGGGTAATTAAAGGAAAGAAATTGTTGGACCCTCTTGTATATTCCCGTGCCGGATGTTCAGAAGATATTTTATGTGCAATGGGAATAGATTCTGATCTGCACAGAGCTTCAGTTAAAGCGGCTGAAAATATGATAGATCAGATCTCCGGCTCTGGATTAAGTCCGGAAGAGGCATACATACTGTGCAGTGTGGCAGGGGATCTGAGAATATCTGAAATAGTGGACGAACCAAACTTCGTTGTAAGCATGTGTCTTCCAACAGTTCTCCTCAACCATACATAAGGATGATATATCAGGCAACTGAGATTTCCAGGCTCTTCCTGACACTGCTCCTTAGAAACGCAAAAAGGGTAATTATTGCCAGGAGACCGAGGAAGATCCATGAATATATGTACCCATAGGATTCAATAAATCCAAATAAATATGGCACAGTTGATCCAATGCCGATCTGTATGGAATTGATGAGTCCTACACTCAGTGCGATATATGTCTTATCCGTCTCTATTTTAGCCACTACTGCATATTCGAGGGATATGACCAGGGTTGCAAACATCCCTTCAAAAGCTATTATGGCCCAGAGACCGTAGTACCCGGTGAAAGGTATGGTGATCACAACTGCACCTATGAGTATACTGGCAGCTATTGAAATACGGATTACATTGAATTTCCTGACAAAGCCAGAAATTACACCCCCTACAATTCCGAACATAAGTATCATCCCGCCCATTACTCCTGCAACATAATCCTGTATTCCTATGCTCTGGGCATAAGTGGAAAAGAACTCCGGAAAAGTGTAATTCAATGCCCATAACCCAACAAAACCTATTGCCACAATCCAGATCTTTCTGTTGAGTATTCTTTCCTTCAGTGCACTTAATTCGATTCTCGTGTATCTTTTTGAAGCGGGCAAAACAACGAATGTAAAGATGGTGACAAAGAGCATTGCCAGGCCGGAGATGAGAAAGTCAGATCTCCATCCGTAAATATCGACGATTGGGGTAAAGAGTATTACTCCGGCACCTGCCCCGATGTTGTAAGATGAGTTGTAAATTCCTATCATCGCAGTAAGTTTTGCTGAATAAAGTTCACCAAGTATGCCTATTGCAGTGGAAAAATAGAGGGCCGCACCGACTCCTACGACAAATCGGAGTATCACAAGAATTATAAAATCAGGTGAATATGCACAACCTATGACTGCAAACGACATTAAAAATAGGCCCGTCATGGCGGTACTCTTGGCGCCAATTCTCGAGGAAATAACTCCGGCAGGGAGCTGAAAGATACCGGCTCCCACGAGAAAAGAGGAAAGCAGCAAGCCGGTTTCTCCCAGATTTACATGAAATGTCTGACCAATTGGAACAAGGGCAGGTGATATATTGAACCAGTTGAGAGAATAGAACACCCTTGAAAGCATTATTGAAAACCCCGAAATTCCTCTGGATACTCCCAACGCCGCTGGACCTCTTCCGGAAATGTGATTTAAGTATTTACATTGAATGGAGATGTTTTCAACAAAATGTACCGGTTATAAAATAAAAACGGACATTCATTCTCATTTACTCACTTTAACTGAAATCAAAAAGAAATATATTGGCTTAATGTATAGTGATATAGTATTTATGACAAACAAAAAGGAGATAATGTCCTGGCTTCAAAATGGAACAGACGATTCTAAAAGTCTTGTAGGTATGAAATGGGAGATTGAAGAGGGAGAGAATTACATGATCCTGATGAATGCAAAACTACCATTCAAAATATATATGGCATTTTTTGGGAACTATGTTGAGATATTTCTGAAAACAGGCATTGAAACAGCTGTAATGGAGAATCAGCCAAGACTTGCAACATACAGATCACTTCTTATACTGAGCAAGCAGATAGATCTGGTGAAATTCATGCTTGACGGAATAAACGAGGAAATTGTACTGCGTGTGGATTTTGAAACCCAGAGTTTCACCAAGAAGGAACTTGAGGATTCTTTAAACACCCTTCTCTCATCAATTTATGTTGTTGTGAGGACACTGAAACTTGAGGCAGAGTTCAACCAGAGGATTGCCGAAAGGATGATCATGATGGTACAGGAGATGATTGCACAGGGGAAGAGTCCAGAAGACGTTGAAAATTACCTGATATCTAAGGCTGGATTGAGCAAAGAGGAGGCCGAGCAGGTCATGAACAGATTCCTCGGAAAGAAAGGTGGAACCAGTGCGGGGATGTATGCTTAAGGGTGTGTAAAACATGGCAAATACAAAGATCAGGGATCTTGAAAAGGATTCAAAGGACGTTTCCATCAAGGGAAAAATACTTTCGGTGGATAAGAAGGATATAAAGAATGAAAGAGGTGAATCCGTATACTATTACGGCCTAATTGGTGATGAAACAGGCACTATCCCCTTCACTGCCTGGGCTTTTCCAAATACAGTTCGTGCAGGCGATGTGGTTGAGATAAAATTCTGCAGTGTCAGGGAATACAATGAAAAACTGAGGCTAAACATAGATTCCAGGACAGAAGTTATCCTGAAGACGGAAGAGGCTATTGATGTCAAGAGGAATTACAGGGAATACAAGATCAGGAGTCTCAACCTCAGCGACCCCTTTGTATCAATAGAGGGCAGAATTGGGCAGGTCAATGAAAGGAAATACCAGAAGGACGGCGAGGAAAGGCTCCTTTACAGCACGACGGTTGAAGATGACACTGGACAGATCCAGATGACATCATTTGGCCAGAAGCTTGAGGAAGGCAAAGTTGTGAGGATAGAGGGTGCGAGGGTATCTGAATACAATTCACGACTGAGAATCTCCATAGGTGACAGAACCAAGGTGGACGAATCAACCGCAGTAATTGGTGAAAGAAAGATATCAAACATAGAGGATATAAATTCGCCAGTTGGTGGAATAAGAATAGCCGCTTTTTCAGTCAATTTTGGGGAAAAAAGCGGCATTATGAACAGATGTTCCGAATGCAGGAAAAGGATCGATGACATGAGATGTCCAGATCATCCCAGTGCACCACAGATACTTGACATATTCTCCTATTTTACTCTTGATGACGGAACATCATATGTCCAGTCAACAGCGGGAAGAGAAGCACTTCTTCCACTAATAGACATGAAGGATGAAGACCTTTCAGTGGATAACGTCAACCTGAACAGGAAAGATGTGTGCCGGAAACTTCGTGAAGCCATTCTGGGAAAGGCGTTCCTTGCCATGGGCGATTTCAGGAATGGCCAGAACGGACTCAGTTTTCGTATAAGGAGCATGGAATACTTGAGTGAAGCGACAATTTCAGAACTAAGCAGGCAGATGGAGGCTGAGTTTGCATGATGCAGAAGAGAGAGCCATCTAAATGGATATTCTCAAGGGAGCTTAAGGATTGTAAAATTATAGAGGAACTTGAACCTGAGGAAAGGGGAAAACCTTACGTGGTGACCCCTCTCGGGACAAGGATAAAGAGAGTCATGTTAACAGGAACCGTGACACAGAAGTTCCCCGACGAGAACCTTACGAAGATAACCGTTTCTGATTCAGTCGGTTCATTCTATGTCAGTGCTTTCCAGAGCGAATTCAGGCAGGAACAGAAAGATGAGATAGATGCCCTGGAGATTAACGATACAGTGTTCATAATGGGAAGAATAAACCCTTTCAAGACTGCAGAAGGTGCAATGTACTTCAACATCAACCCAGAATTCACCGGGAAAACAAATCCCGAAACGGTGGAATTCTGGAATCTCAAGACAAAATATATAGCCAGAAGGAAACTGTATGCCATCAGTGAAGCCATGAAAAATCCTGAAAGTGATGAAAAGAGTCTCGTGCAGCTCGGTTACACAAAGGAGGAGTCGGAATGTGCAATAAGGGCCAGGGATAAATATCATGACTATGATTTCAAGAACTTCGAGGAACTTATCCTTTCATCATCTGCTAAAAGGCCGGAAAGCAACGAGATCCAGTACAAACAGGTTGTTCTTGATTATATAAAAAACAATGACACAGATGGAAAGGGGTGCAGATACGAGGATCTGGTCATAGCATCTTCAAACCTGGGAATTGATCAGAGCAAGGTAGATGAATTCCTGAACACACTTGGATCGGAGGGTGACATTTATGAAGTTACACTCAAGAGATACAAAGCGATTTGAGTGTGATATCCTCCTCTACAGGAGTGAGACTTCAAGCTCATTTGTGTGAAATTTCAGGCAAAGATCAGAACCGTAGGCTCATGGCAAACAGCAGTCAAAAATACCATGGCCAGATCTAAGTTGCGGAAGTATGTTACAGGATCAATGGTTAATTCAGTGGATCATGCATACAAAGTTGTAAAGAAAGATCAAATGACTCACGGGCGAAGCTGGTATTTCTTAGGTACAGGATAATATTTATCAGGAAAACGGGTTGTTTTCCATGTTTTTCCGCAAGTTTGTTATTTTTCGAATAATATAGTGAGGGCTGGGAAGCCTGCTGTAATTCGTTATTGAGTAGCCATTGGCAAAAAGATATTCAAGAATGGAACAGCTGTTCTGCCTCACGCTCAAAGCGAATTTTATATCATTGATCTTCAATGCCACAAAGTCCTCGGGTATGTACATAGCCAGTGATTCTGATGGAACCGCATCGTGGTTCATGTCATAATGAAACTCAAGTTCAGGTGTGTTCAGAAAAACCGGTTTTTCACTGGAAGCTTCAATCTTGAAGTCCAACCAGAGTTCTGCAACCAGTCTGTCTGTACGCATACCCCGGTTTAACTGATCCTCCATCTCCCCATAGAAATTTCTGAGGTATGTTCTTGAAAAAGCCCCAAGTTTCCCAATGTTGAAGTTGGCGTTCAGTGACATAAGTGGATCAAATGTCCAGGCAATGAAATCATATCCGTTATCTCTGGCCCATTTCAGCTGAGCCTGCTTCAGTTCGTAACCAATGCCTGAATATTTCCGATCTTTTATTACTCCTGTCATATGGGAATAAAGATACGGTTTTCCCTTTCTTAGACCCGGAAAAGAGAAACTCATCCCCACCATATTTCCATTATCATATGCACCAAGAACAAGGCCACCATGGAATTTCATTGCTGTAACCATGTCCTTGACCAGGCTCTCCATGCTTTCGAATCCCCATGCTGATCTTATTACGGGAAGTATGCCCTTGATTTCATCAGGATCCTTAACAATTTTGATATCCATTGACCTTTAATGCATTATAGTTATCTTAATCCTTCTTAGAGTTAATCAGTCAAAGTATTATATCAAAAAGTGCATATCACCCTATGAAAAGTACTTTGTCGTATGAACTGGTTGAAATGCCCCTGAATGTACCGTTCGAAACCAG
>JAKBSB010000094.1 GCA_021845155.1 Thermoplasmata archaeon | reverse complement strand
TAAAAGATCTTTTGTTCAGCAGTGCACACTGTACATCGCTTTATCTGTCCGGTTTAACCGGGAACCTATTCAAAGACTGAATTCAGATCGGGTATGCGGGCGTTGTGGTCGAACTCTGCCAGTGTTTTGCCTATTGCATTAAGCGCCTTGAAGATGTCTTCCCTGCTGACCCAGCCCATATGTCCAATCCTGAAATATCTTCCTTTCAGTTCTGGATGCACACCAGCTGCAAATTCCACACCATGCTTCAGTGCGGTTTTAACAAACTGGTCTGAGTCTATATCCTCAAGCAAAACTCCTGTGACGGTGTTGCTCTCATAACCATCCTGTGCCACAATTGCAAGCCCCATGGACTTTACCCCCTTCCTGAGGGCTTTAGCAAGTTCAGCGTGTCTTTCAGATCTCTTTTCCATGGTTTCTTCAATAATTCTTGAGAAGGCGTTCCTGAGTGAAAAAACAACACCTATGGGTGGAGTGGCAAAATAACCACCTCTGCCTTCAAATGAACTTTCCATTACGGGTTTCCAGTTCTCGAGGTTTGTCACATAACCAGCGATGTTACCTTCTGTATATTTCTGGAACATATCCTTCTTAACCACGAGCAGCCCGGCACCAGGAGGGGCACCTATGGCCTTCTGTGAGGCCGTTATAAATATGTCAACTTTCCATGTGGAAGTCCTTACCATCTCACCAGCCACGCTGGCTACTCCGTCAACAACAACAATATCGCAGTGGTCCCTGAAAATACCTGCATATTTCTCAATTGGGAACCTTACTCCCGTGCTTGTTTCCACATGAGTTGAAATGATCATTTTGTAATGCCTGTTGCTGAGAGCGTTCATTATCTCATCTTGCGAAACACAGAAACCGGCCCTTGCTTTTAATAAGGTCAGATCGACATCGTATCTGCTGAAGATTCCTTCCCAGCGGTTTCCAAAGACACCATTGCTTATCACAAGAATCCTGTCATTTTTCTGCAGAAAGGTCGTGACAGATTCCATGGCAGTTGTTCCACTTCCGGGGATAATGAATGGAATATAGTCTTCGTTGGCACCCATTACATAAATGAGACCTTTAAGCGAATCACTCATTGCTGACCTGAATTTTTCAGAGGCAAAACCCTGATCCGGAGAGACACCGGCCAGCTGAACTTCATAATCACCTATGGAGGGGCCAACATGCATTAATGTAGTTTTAACCATGAATGATCATATATCTCACATATTTACGGTATGCGGAATCTCGAATGACAAGTATATATACGGGGCTTATGATATGGTTTGAATGGTTCAGGTCAAGCTCAAGGGCAGGATAGAGAGCCTTTATAAAGTTAGAACTGTTTTTGCCTTTGCCCTCGTAATAACATTCCTGACCAGTAACCAGTACATAAAATTCTATAGACTTCCAGATGTTTCTGCAAGGTTTGTTTTGTTCTTTTCACAGACTTCGCTTCTGGGTGTATATGCAAGCCTGATTGGTCTTCTACTTGCAGCATATGCAGTACTCATAACCATGATTCCCAACTTCTCTTCCGACAGTCTGAAACAACCAATATTCGGGCAGGTGAACAGGCTCTTCCTTTACACCATACTGAACGGGATAATACTCATGATAATCGATTTCACAAATGGAATAATCCCGGATAACAGCATTCCCCTATTCCTGGACATTGAAATTTTCTTCTTCATATCTCTACTCGCCGGGCTTATTTTCTGCGTGCTGGCTCTTTCAGACCTCTTCGGAATCGTCAGACGCAGGGGAGAACGATAAATCCCTGATTTAGCAATTGTGATCCGAGATTATTTTCCTGACAGAGTGATGAATTCCATGGGAAATTCCTGATGGAGATCCTGCAACGACTGAACAATAGATCGAATCAACCCCTGCTTAACCTTGCGTGTATGCCAGTATTATCTTCTCTACCATGTAGATTCAGGGAAGGTGACCGGGAAGTTGCTCTCGATGAAACCGAATCAATATATGGAAAGAATATCCCGCCATTGCAGGTGAAACCATAAGAGTTAACCGAGAGAGTGTGTGGCTGGAATTCACTGTACAGTCCTTGGATCAAAACCGGAGTACTTTTCCACAAGATATTGGAAATCACCCCTACTGCAGACAGGACACTGAGGATTTCTGGCAGATCTGATTTTTTCCAGATTCATGTTCCATGCATCAATAAAATGAATATCACCTGGAACATTATCTCCTTTGAGAATTCGCAATCCAAGGGCATAAGCCAGGGATGCAACCGTTGAAGGAACAGAGTTCAGCACACCTATCTGCGAGCAGGTCTGTTGAGGTCCTGCATTTTCTGGCATGAAACACTCATAACATGACGTCTTACCTGGAATAATCGCCTTGAATTCACCGTATGTTTCAATGGCAGAGGAAAATACCCACGGTGTTTCTGTTTTTACGCATATGTCGTTTATTATCCGCCTGGTTGTGATGTTATCCGTCCCATCGTAAATGAGATCAAAATCATTTACTCTTGACAGTGCAAAATCTGAATCAAAGACAGCATCATATGGCGTTACGTCTACTTGAGGGTTTACCTCCTTAAGGTATTTCACTGCAGCTGTAACTTTTTTCTCCCCTACATCATGGATTGAATACTGTTGTCTCTGTATGTTTGACAGGCTCACGATATCTGGATCAACAAGTGCCAGAGTGGATATACCAGCACCTGCAAAAAGTCTTGCAGCGGCGCTTCCTGTTCCGCCCATACCGACTATCATAACCTTACTGTCTGAAATTCTTTGCAGATCAGCCTGTGAGAATCGGCTCAACACGAGGTGCCTCGCATGATATAAGAAGTCCATAAGGTGTAATTTCAATTAACTTATAGGCTTAACTCATTACCTTCAGCATTTTTATTTCGGAAGGAAAACATCATCATGTATTTCATAAGACCCGTATTTTTCCTTCAGTACTTTCAGGGCACCGTTTTGATAAGCTTTCTTCATTGTATCAATGAATTCCTGTTTCTGTTCCCTGGTAACCACCACGTAGTAAGTTTCCCTATAAACAGGTTTGAATCCCAGGTTGTACTTTGATGCCGTATGACGATTTCCTAAGCCAATTGAGATATCGCCGGATCTTACGGCCAGTGCTATGCTCCTGAGATCCCCATAGTCAACCGTTGAAAACCCAGGAGGACGGGCGGCAGAAGGAATGGATTCAATACACTTTTCAATGGATTCCTGTGGATATATACCATTACCGGGAATTCCCACCACAATCTCATTCTTATGGTCAAAATCATCTGATATTATAGGATCCCCGTTTCTGAAAACTAACCCTGTTTCTGAGGAGAATATCTTGAAAAATGAGTATTTATCCTTATTCTTAAAGGGAGGCTTTCTTCCGGCTTTTACCATGATTCCCATGAGCGGTGCATAACCCTCCTCGAGGCATCTCATGCCATCTTCTATGGATGTCCTGTACATAGACACCGGATTGCCAGATATGCTGAAGATCGTGTCCATAAGTGGGTCGGTAAGACCCACAAACACGGCCCATAAAAAGTCCTGTTCCCCTTCAATTGTAGTTATTGTTACTGTGTCACCGGGAAAGAGACGATCACTCTTCGCAACTACTTCTCCAATTGCATCACTCCTGAGAAGTCTGGAAATTGATCCGGATTCCCCATCTATGGGGAAAGCGTATATGCTATCGTAAATATACAGCACGACCGGTATAAAATTAGTGCCGCCTTTCCTGGCACTGATTCCCATTGCAAGCTGCACGTCAGTTTCCGTCAATATTGGCTGAACATGCGCCATTCCAAGAAGTTTATACAGGAATATCTGTGTGAAAGCTATGTAAGAGGATAGTGGGAATCCGGGAAGTCCTATGAGGATCTTTTTTCCATTGAGGGCAAAGAAAGTGGGCTTTCCGGGTTTCATGTCTATTCCATGAAAGATCACGCCTGGATTGTAGGAGGCTGCAATTCTTCCAATATAATCCTTTTCCCCAGCCGAGGATCCGCCTGTCGTTATGACAACATCATTCTCACTGAATGCTTTTTCCAGAACGTTCCTGGTGTCCTCTTCACTGTCAGGAACTATCCCGTAAAAAACTGTATTGAAAAAATGATACTTTCCCAGGATTGTCCTGAGTACTGCGGCATTCCCTTCGTACGTCTGACCTGGTTGCAGTTCATTCCCCGGCATTATCAGCTCATTTCCCGAAGAAATAATACCGATCCTGACTTTGCGGAATACTGTAATCTTTTCGATTCCAAGTACTGCAAGTGCGCCTATTTCCTTCTCCGTAATTTTTGAGTACTGCCTGATAATGAGGTCATCCTTAAGAACATCAGATCCGGCCAGGGCTATATTGCTGAACTTCGGAGGTTTCCCCTTAAAAATAACCTTATTGCCCTTTACAGTCACGTCTTCAATCTTGAATACCGCATCGTAACCTTTTGGGACTATTGATCCTGTGGAAATCCTTACACATGTATTTTCACCAAATTCAGCAGGAGTGGTAATGCCAATCTCCACAGTTCCGCCTATATCCAGTGTCGTGGTGCTCTGCCCGCCATGAGTTTTAAATTCCGCTGTCCTCACTGCAAAACCATCAACTTCAGACCGGTTGAAAGGAGGGTTGTCCATTGGAGAATACACATCTTCGGCACATACCCTTTCAAATGCATCTACTGTAGCAACAACCTCCTTATCCTCAATGACTTTCATGTATTTTGAGATCTTTTCACTGGCTTCTTTGACGCTTATGAGTTTACTGGATGAATACAACAATTACCACCTTCCTACGTGCGTTTCCACAGAATCTCCCCTGCTGAATGTGAAAACACCTTCCTCTAAAAGAATATATGCATTGCTCTTCAGGAGAATAGATATCATTCCCGAAATCTTTCCTTTAAAGGGTTTTACAAGACAACCAGTTTCAGTGTGTTCTACTCTGGCGGGAACAATCGAAGTGTATTTCCCACTACTCTGGAGATCTGATTCAAGCGTGCCCCATTCTATTCTGTCCGGGTTATGGCCTGTCATGATCCTTACCATCATGTCCATAAAAGGTGTAATCGAAAGCAGAGCAGCCACAGGAAGACCGGACACGGAGAACACAGGGATTCCGTCAAGGTTGTAAAGAGAGATGGTTTTTCCTGGCTTTATCTGCACACCATGGAATACTTCATTGGAGATTCCGGTTAAAGATGCATGCACCAGATCAAGATCACTGCTCCCACTGCCCCCCGTAATGAGTATAATGTGGGATTTTGTCTTGCATCCAAGAATCTTTGACCTGATCTCTTTCACATCGTCCCGGCATATGCCCTCATAAAATCCATCCATGAAGCCCGTGTTGAGCCAGTTAACGAGAAGGGGCTGGGTTGAATTTGGGTTAGGTCCATGGACGTTAAAATCATTGAGTTCGTTTCCGGTAGAAATGACTGAAACCCGTATTCTTTCCATAACAACAATCGAACCGATCATGCACTGGGAAAGTGCTGATATGTGGGCGGGTTGGATAATTTCTCCCTTTTTCAGAAACATGTCCCCTGCATTGAAGTCCTCTCCCACGTCGATCACATTTTCCCCTTTTTTAAAGACCCGGTCTATAAGTATTCTACGGTCACCCCTTGAAACATCCTCATATTTTACCACACAGTCAGCGTTTTCTGGCATCTCGCCTCCCGTGAATATCTCAACACATTCCTCATGGGAACTCAGTACAACCGAGGAACTACCGGCTGTTATCCTTCCCGTGATTCTCAATTCCAATGGCAGTACAGTACT
>JAKBSB010000093.1 GCA_021845155.1 Thermoplasmata archaeon | reverse complement strand
TCTTTGCAACTATCAATGCCTCCTCACCCAGAACTCCAAGGATTCCGGATGGGTGTGATTTCAGAAAATTTCCAACCTTCTCTATTATCCCTTTCATTTCAATAATATTTTCTACGTCAGGAATAACAATAATGCTGACTGTCCCAAGCTGCATGTTTATTATTCCCTTGACCTGGGATATACCGGCTATTTCGCCTGCTTGAGTTTTTTTCATGACTGTGCCCGAAGCCCCTTCCGACTTCTCCAAAGTTGCATAAAGGTACCCATTATTCATTTTAAGCCACACTATGTCGCCTTCTTTCAGGTCCTCCATGGCTATGGCCTCCCAGACAAGGACATTATCAAGCTTAAACATGCTTTCCATTACAAAATCTCTGAAACTGCTCAGGCCGGAATAAAGGAAATCAAAGCCTTTTTCAGTGATCTTTCCATTTGTGTCAATGAGATCTTTCTCTTTCATTATTTTAGTGTGGTACTGTACACCCTGAATTGTTATACCTATTTTTCTGGATATTTCAGAGGGTTTTTCATTTCCGTCAAATATTTCAGTAAGAATCATTATTTGTGTAAGGCTGGTCTGATCAAGCATACGAATTACACTGGTATGATATTAATTCCGTATTTATAAGCCATCTTCCATGTTAGTGTTATCTTTGTCTACAAGATTCATACAATCTAACTTTAATAGTCTTTTACGATTCTCAATAATGATTCTCGACCTGGGTAAAATGGATTATACAGAAACACTGGTCTTCCAGAGAAAATTGAACCATCTGCGTAACGAAGGAAGAATAGAAGACTGTATGATTGTTGTTGAACACCCTGATGTTTACACTGCCGGAATTCACTGGATCCCGGGTCCGGAAACAGACGGCCTGGACGTGATCAGGGTTGAGAGGGGTGGATCAATAACTTATCACGGGCCAGGACAGCTTGTTACTTATTATGTGGTAAACCTGAAAGAACGTAACATCAACGTTCTCAACCTCATTAATAAAATCCAGGAATGCAGCATAGAATTGCTTTCCACCTGGGGCATATCTGCAGACCCGCGTCTGGGAAAAGAGACCGGTATATGGGCAGGAAAAAGGAAGATTGCGTCCATTGGGCTTGCTGTCAGGGGATTTTCCACCCTTCATGGCTGTGCACTGAACGTGTCTACAGATCTTTCAAAATTCAACAGAATTCACCCATGTGATTTCAACCCGGAAATTATGACGTCTATGCAACAGATCATCGGAAAGCCCCTGGATATTGAAAAAATAAAGGGGCAGTATATTGATTTAGCCCTGGAAAAACTGGACTTGGGTGAAATTTTAAAAAATAAGGGTGATCTGGAAAACCTTAATGTGCTATTGTCTGAGACTGTTCTCTGAGGAACTGCTGCAGATAATAGAAAGATCCGGTTCCCTTTCCACTGCTTCCACTCATTTTCCATCCCACGAATGGCTGCGATCCAACCATTGCACCTGTGGAACCCCCTCTTTCCCTGTTGGCATATACAACACCGACATCAGCGTTCTCAAAGTAATATTTTATCTCTTCAGGGTCTTCAGTGAATATTCCTCCCGTCAAGCCATACTCAGAACTGTTTATCTCCTCTACAGCCTGCTTGAGATTCTTCACTTTTCTTACTGCAAGAACTGGAAGGAAAAGTTCGTTCTTCACTATGTATGAATCCTTGTCAAGGTCAGCAACAATTGTGGGTTCCACGTAATATCCATCCCGGTCCAGTGCATTTCCTCCCGTCAGCAGTCTCCCATCCCTGGTGAACTTTTCCTTCAGCTGTTTAAACTTCTCAAAAGCGTCCTTATTGACCACCGGGTTAAGGAAAGTTTCCTTCTTTCTCGGATCATCAGGCCTGATTTTCTCTGTCCTTTCTTTCAGCTTTTTCAGGAACTCATCATATATTCCTTCTTGCACATAAACAAGGGAACAGGCACTGCATTTCTGCCCAGCGTATCCAAATGCAGCTCTGGCTACACCCTCCACAGCCTTGTTCATACTGCATTTGTCAGTCACAATTATTGCATCCTTTCCACCCATTTCTGTTATGACTGGCTTTGGCATTTTCTGAGTAGCCCGATGGTAGATATCCATTCCGACATCTCTTGAACCTGTAAATACGACACCACCAATCTTCGGGTTTTCAACCAGTGTCTTTCCCACAATACCACCGGAACCAGAAAGAAATGCAAGTACTTCCTTAGGTACGCCAGATTCATGCATGAATTTCACAGTCAGGTATGCTGAAAGAGGGATATCGCTGGAAGGCTTGAATGCAACGGCATTTCCTGCAGTTAGAGGTCCAGCCATCATTCCAACAGTTATTGCATAAAAGTTGAACGGGGCAATTACAGCAAATACTCCGTAAGGCTTCATGACACTCATGCTTTCCTCGTTCTCGTATCCTTTGCCAGTAAACCTTATGAATCCCTGGTTCTCAATCAAATTCAAAGCATAATATCTGAGGAAGTCTATTCCTTCATCAACGTCAGCCATGGCTTCATATCGGTTTTTTCCATTTTCATACGCAAGAATTGCGGAAATGAGGTATTTCTCCTCTGCAATCCTGTCGGCAACCTTGAGCATTATCCTTGATCTTTCCACATATCCGAGATTGAACCATTTTTTGTAACTGGCATGAAGCATCTCAAGTGCTTTTTCAACGCTTTCCTTTGAAGAGAGCTGGAATTTCGCTATCTCCTTTCCATTTATGGGTGATATATCACTGATCTTTTTTTCTTCCACAACATCAGACTGAATAATATTGGGATATTCCTTTCCAAAGTATGTCTCAGCTTTTTTTAACGCAGCTTCATACTTTTCGTCAAATTCTTTCTCCTTTCCAGCTTTCTGTATCTTTACAAAAGTGACCTCATTGTCAAATGGCATTGTTGAGTATTTCTTAAAAATAATTAAGGGTTGCTAAAAAAAGTTGTTAATGGTGCTGGTGGGTGTGGTATCAGGCACTCATGCCTCTGTCCACAGTAATTGACTGTCCCGTGATTCCAGTGGACATCTCACTTCCAAGAAATGATGTCACCATTGCAATCTCTATTGGTTCAAGCTGGACTGTTTCTGATATCTTTGTATAGTTAAAAGGGAAAACCTTGTAATAATTGTCCTCCTTGTTCACTCCTCCTGGAAGTACTGCATTGACTCTTATGTTGTATTTTCTGAGAGTTTCAGCAGTCTTCCTTGTAAGCTCCTCTATCGCACCTTTGGAGACCGTGTAGGAGATTGAATTCCCCTTGAATATATTCCTGGATGCGCCTATATTAACAATGGCACCACCCTTTTTCTTCATTGCTTCTGAAAAAATCCTGATGGAATTATACATGGTCATGACATTTATCCTGAACATTTCCTCCATTTCAGCCGGGTCTTCAAATTCACCTTTTGGTTGCCTCCATACCCCCACATTGTTGCAGAGTACGTCAATACTGCCATAATCTGCCATTATCTTGTCCCTTAACTTCTGCAGCTCTTCCGGATTTGTTGCATCGGTTTTGTATGCCTTTATTGTTGAGGATTCCACAAGGCCGAATGTGTTTCCGCTTCTTGATACGACTGCAACCTTTGCACCGAAATTTATGAACATCCTGACGGTCGAAATACCCTGTCCCGGTCCAACACCAAGGATCACGGCGACCTTTCCTGCCAGACTGTCTCTTATCAGATCTACCATGAATACCAAAGCGGCAGGAGACTATATAAAGGATTCTTTAAAAATTAGAGGGAAAACTCCCCCGGTACCTTTGGAAAAGGATGGGTATCTTCAATGCGCTTGAAGCCACATATAAATCTTGTCAGTCTTTCTATACCTATCCCAAACCCGGCAGAGGGCTCTAAACCTCTTCTTGCAAATTCAACAAACCACTTGAACTGTTCCTCTGTCTGCCCCTTTTTGCTTATCCTTTCCTTTATCCTGTCGAGCTTGAACTCTCTCTCCCCACCTGATATTGCCTCTCCAAAACCTTCAGGGTAAACAAGGTCCATGTCTACAAGTATTTCCGGATCTGTTTCACTTTCCCTGTCATAGAACTCGCGCTGGTGAAGAGGTATATCTATTATCCAGAACGGTTCAGTTTTCTTTCTGGACAGAACCGATTCAAAGTCTTTTCCGTACTGTTTTTCTGCATCAAGGTACTTTATTCTTTCAAAGGGTTTAGTAGGTACATGAAGTTGCCTTCCAAGGCTGGAAAGCAATTTGGAATCTTCTGCCTTGATATGCCTGAATAGTCCCGTAATCATCTCTTCAACCATTGACATTATCTCATCCCTTGTAGCACCACGCTTTTCAACATCAAGTTGCGTAAATTCAGACAAATGCCTTCCAGTGGATGACCTTTCCGCCTCTTCCATCCTGATGTTTGGAGAGAATGTAAAGATAGACCCGAAGCTTTGCACCATTATCTGTTTATGGAAAATCATGCTTTTGGTAAGCGAGTATTTCTCGCCGTAATAATCTATGACGGGATCAAACACCGGATGGTTCAGGGGATCTGTCAGGGGGGATATAATAACCGGGGGTACTTCCAGATAGCCCTGTTCTCGCATGAACTTTCCAAGGTAATACCTTATGTCACTGCCTATTTTTACAGCAGCTATCACTTTTTCACTTTTAACATGGTCTAACTTTGCGTCAAGTACTTTTCCTACTTCCATAAACTTATCATTAGATTATTGTATATTAAAAATGACATGAAAAATTAGACATTTTGTTCATTATAATGTAATAACTTGCATTTAGTAGACATAATGTCTAAATTTAAATAGAATAACAAACTTACCATATAATGGACCAGAAAGATCACCTTATCATGGAGTATCTCAAGGAGGACGGGCGTGCCAAGATATCTGATATTTCCAGAGAGTTGAACATGCCGCGGATTACGGTGTATGAAAGGATTCAGGCAATGATAAAATCGGGAATTATAAAAAAATTTACAGTTATACCGGATTATTCTGAATTGGGAATACCCGTAATTGCATATATTTTCATTCTTTTTGACTCGACCAAAGGGTTGAGCCAGAGAGAATTGGCCAAAAAAATATCCAAAATCAATGACGTTGAGGAAGTCCACATTGTTGCCGGAATCTGGGATATATTAATCAAAGTAAGGGGAAAGTCTATGGAAGACATCGGAAACTTCGTCCTGGACAAGTTAAGATCAATTGAAGGAATAGACAAAACTGAAACTGTCACAATATTCTCAACTGTCAAGTGATTCTAAAGAAGCCACTGAAGTGGATCAGTTACCTCTGCACCATTAATTATTAAGCATTATTCAATTTTATAAATCGACCCTGACTTTTAAAGCCAAAAAATTATCTATTTTATTGCAAGCAATACAACGTTGTCAAGATACTTCCAAGGGATATCGACGAGAGAAAATCCTGAATCTTTAAGAAACTGGACATGTTTTTCCATTGACACTTTTCGGTCATGGTTGCCCGTTTCAAGCCTCCTCTCCCTTTCTTCAAACAGATCAGGTCTCCAACCACTGTTCCTGAATTCATTCCACCACTGTTCCCATCCCATTGAATCCTCTTGACTTTTGTTTCTTTCAAGAATATTTTCTTTCAGCCCTTCGTAAATTTTTTCAAGCTTTTCAGATCGGTTCTCTGATCTCATATGATCTCCATTAATCAGTGTTCCTCTCCTTTTCAATAGTTGAAATGCTTTTTTATATACCTTAAAGAGGTCTGCTTCCGGCAGCCAATGCAGGGCGGTTGTGCTATATATAACATCATATGTTTCATG
>JAKBSB010000092.1 GCA_021845155.1 Thermoplasmata archaeon | reverse complement strand
CTCACACGGACCTGCAAGTAATTTCAAGCTTGGATGGGCTTATCTCATAGGGGCACTGGCAACTCCCCCGGTTGAGGCTGCTGCACTGACAAGCTTTATCAGCAGCTATATTCCCGGGCTTTACAATTCAAAAATTTCACTTCTCACCACAAATGGTGTTCTTGTTTCCATTGGCCTGCTTGCGCTTTTCATATTTATCCAGTACGTCGGGGTCAATATATTCGGGAAGACCAATGCAATAATGACATGGTTCAAGATGGGTGCAATTCTACTTACAATAATATTTGCAGCTGCATTCATATTCAACGCCAAGAACTTCTTCTCAATTCCTGGAGGATTCCTGCCATATCATGCTTCCTCCGTCTTTGTTGCAATGGTTCCGGCAGGAATAGTATTTTCTTATGAGGGATTCAGGCAGGGTCTCGACTATGCAGGAGAGACCAAGAATCCAGAGAGATCAGTGCCCCTGGGAATGATAAGTGCAATAATCGCAGCCATGGTGACTTACATAATTCTCCAGATTGTGTTCCTGGGTGCCATAAACTGGACTGCTGCCGGGGTAACTGTTGGAGACTGGTCTGCACTCCAGAGTTCAGCATGGTCTGCAAATCCGTTCTATTATGCGTTCAACTCCACTGGGACTCCCCTTCTGGTGGGATTTGCCATTTTGCTCGTGATTGCAGCTGTTGTCTCATCCGCCGCCACCCTGGGAGTTTTCACCGGAACGTCTGGAAGGAGTTTCTACGGAATGTCCAAGATGAACTACTTCCCTGAACTGTTTTCCAGAATCCACCCGAAGTTCCAGACACCATGGATATCAATAATACTTACATTCATCATAGGCGCTCTTTTCCTGCTTCCGTTTCCCAGCTGGTATGCCCTGGTGGGCATAAATGCTTCATTCACGGTTTACGCTTACCTGACTGCTGGCATTACTAACACTGTCCTGAGAAGGACTTCCCCGGAGCTGAAGAGGCCATACAGGACACCTTTCCTGTACATACTTGCCCCTGCCGGTTTCATCGTTGCCTCCATGCTCGTATACTTTTCAGGATGGAGCATCATCAGCTTCCTTCTCCTGATTGTTAATGGAGGGCTTCCATTATTTGTGCTCAGCCCATATGGAAGGAAGATATTCGGCATCGACCTGAAGACTTCTGCCCTGTTCTCCCTGATATACTGGATTTTGTTCATAATCCTTGGAGTGATATTCGCATATTCTCTCCTTCCGTTCGTCTTCTATTGGACAGTATTTTCAGTTATAATATCGGTTTCACCTTTTGCACTTTACAGGCTTTCAAAGGGGAATGCAAGGGATGTTATCCGTGCTTATTCATGGCTCGTCATATATGACATTGTGCTTGGCATCATATCATATTATGGATCCCTTGGGACAGATACCATAACGTTCCCCACGGATTACATATTATTTGCTGTCATAAGCGGACTAATATATGTTTTCGCAACCAGAATCGGCTACACGACGGAGAAGGTCATATTATTCAAGGAGGGAAACGAAAGCCTGGCAGAGTGACCTGGTTAACAGCTAAAATCAATGCGGCCACTTATTTGACCCTTTTTTAATACTTGCGGGCGGTATGCCTGATCCATGAAGGCATCAGCCATGTATTGTTGAAGTTATTCCCACCAAATCTTTATTTTTTAGAAGCGCCCTGGCCTGATGACTGAACTGTCATGGAAGACTGATCCTCAGAACTTGACCATCCGTAATCTTCCAGTATGCCATGCATTGCCTTGCTTATGAAGAATATAGATATGTAAGATAAAGTGAATACCGTCGCGGCCACAACCACAATTCCAAGTGTTTCAATCCCCAGCGTGTGAACGGCAGACAATCCTCCCCCAAAGATGAAACCGTTGGGGAGGACTGAATTTCCTGATAGTACTGCATAACTGTGCTGCGTGAAAAACGCTATCATGATGACACCGAATAAACCACCGGTCAGGTGCCCCGGCAGGAGTCCTATGGGATCACTGATTGGCTTCATCTTGCTGAACCACAGCTCGGCGGATATAAAAAGAGGTCCACCAATAATTCCCAGCACGAATGCAGATAGAGGGCTCACGAAACCGGCAAGGGGGGTGATGATTATCAGTCCCATGAGGATTCCATTTGTTGCCTGAAGTGCACCTCCCTTATCCTTCATGATAACATAGCCTGAGACAAGAGTGGAAATCATTCCGGCAAATGCTGCAGTGAATGTTGTCATGACCACAATCAGTGTGTCGTAATTGAATGCCAGTACACTCCCCGGATTGAATCCGAGCCATCCAAGCATAAGCAAAAGAATTGCCAGTGCCAGGAAACCATTGTTTATATGAAAAGTTTCCCGGGGGCTCTCCACCAGGTTCTTCTTTTTTTCCTCCTGCCTTATCCTCAACAGTATGGCAATGCCAGCAAACCCTGCTGCACCATGAACTACAAGACCACCCGCAAAGTCCCTCATACCCAGCAGGTAAAGCCAGCCGGTTGGATTCCATATCCAGGCAGCCGGAAGATTGTATATAATTATGAAATAAACAACGGAAAAGATAGCGAAAGCCGACATCTTGACCTTTCTTAGAATCACCACAGATACCAGGGCCAGGGTGACCGAGGCAAATGCAGTCTCAAACATGAAATAGGTGATGCTGAGGAGTCCCGTGCCAAAGTACCGGGAGGTTGTGGACCACCACTCAGTGGTAAATAATGCAGTGGGAGATGCCAGTAGACCCATGAATGATCCCTGTGCATAGAATGGATTTCCAATAATGCCGTAAATGGTCGGGGCAAAAGCAGTATTGAAACCTATGAAAGCCATTACTATGAAAGAAATCCCTGTTATGAGAATAGTCTTGTACAAACTCCTGTAAAGCTTGCTGCCCAGTTCGCCAATCTCCAGGAACCCCACGGAGATTGTCATCATGAATACAAGGGCAGCCGCGAAAAGCACCCAGAAGTTGTTAAGGATATTTATCATAAAACTATAATCTTATCCCAAAGTAATATTTTAATCATTGTGAAATGGGCTGTTATACTGCGCATTGTTATCATTTAGCTATTAACAAGAAATTTCCAGAAGCATCATTCCGCTTAACTTATATCCTGAAATCTCAATGGATAATTTGCAGGCATGATGTATAAATAAAAGACATAAACACCATAGCCGATCACTAACAGTTAAGTAAGATTAACCCTAATAAATGGTTATGGAGAAGAAATATACCGAAATAGAGAGGCTTGAATGTTCACTCTGCGGAAAAAGTTATGACCCGTTCAAGATCCAGAACCTGTGCCAGTGCGGAGGATCACTCGTTGCGAGATATGATCTGGAAGATGCAAAGGAGAGCATGGACAAGCGCAACATGTCAAAAAGGGTGCTTTCACCATGGCGATACCATGAACTGCTTCCATTGAAGGATCCATCCAATATTGTAACTCTGGGGGAGGGAATGACACCACTCCTGCAGATGAAGCGCCTTGGGGAGAAACTGGGCATGAAGGACCTGATGATAAAGGATGAGGGCATGAATCCAACCGGCACCTTCAAGGCCCGGGGTGCAACAGCAGGTGTATCGAAAGCGAAGGAACTCGGGATAGAATCCGTTACGGTGCCGACAAATGGCAACGCAGGTGCAGCCTGGGCTACCTATGCGGCAAGGGCTGGAATGGAATCCTATATAATAATGCCCAAAAACGGCCCTGAAATGGCCAGGAAGGAGATAACTGCAGCAGGATCGCACGCATATCTTGTTGACGGAAGGATAACTGATGCAAATGTCATCTCTGAACAGCTTCACCAGGACTATGGAATATTCAATGCTGCAACACTCAGGGAGCCTTACAGGCTCGAGGGAAAGAAAACAATGGGCCTTGAGATAATGGAACAGCTGAACTGGGAATCACCGGATGTCATTGCATTCCCAACAGGCGGCGGTGTCGGACTCATAGGCATATACAAGGCCATACAGGAGCTCGACGAAATGGGATGGATTGACGAAATGAAGACAAGGATGGTCTGTGTACAGGCAGCAGGCTGCGCTCCAATTACAGAGGCGTGGGAGAAGAAGGAGAAAAAGAGCATGATGTGGGATGAATCAGACACTGTGGCATTCGGCATGAATGTTCCAAAATCAAAGGGGGACTTCATGGTACTTGATTCCCTCTATTCATCCGGAGGATACGCTACATCTGTGGATGATGACGAGATACTCCGCACAAAGCAGATTATAACAAAGGAAGAGGGTCTTTTCGCATGCCCGGAGGGATCATCCGCAGTTGCAGGAATCAAGAAGCTTCTTGACCAGGGCCTCATAGACCGAAATGAGAAGGTTGTTGTGGTGAACACCGGAAGCGGGCTGAAATATCCCAACACTGTGCAGACTTCAATGCCCCTTCTGCAGCCAGGGGACGAGATTCAGATTGAGCTGGAAGAAAGCACGGAGTAACTCCACAAATCTTCCTTTATGTTTCTTTGAAACTGCATATTTTCAATGATAAAACCTTGCTTTTATTATATAGAACATTTCAGGAAGAAGCATAATCCAGAGGATGAATGCGTAATGGAACCTTACAAAATCTATTGCGGAAGCGCCAAACTGGACGATTATTCCATAAACATCATGTGTTCGACCTCCCTTGAATCTCTGGACCCACTGGTCAAAGGTAAGGTCATTCTGGTATCTGTCGCTGAAAAGGTGAGAAACCAGGTCCACAAGAACGCCGAAGCTTGCGAAGGAGCCAACCTCAACCACCACGAAGAAAAAAAGGTTTTCACGGCTGTAAAGGATTAGAATTGCAAATATTATAAATGAAAGAAGCGCGAAATATACGCCCTTTGTTTTTCCCGTCATGAAAAGGTGTTCCCACTGGCTGAAGCTCACATTTGAAGGCATGTTTTCATCCTTAAGAGGCGTATAAGTTCAATCTCTTAAATTTGCGCATTAATGCGAAACTGTTTCATATCCGTTGATAAGAAGCGATGATACCAGTAGGATGTCCTCAGCAATCCTTCCTTAGTTTTGAACCTCTTCTTGAACAGCCATGAATGTATGGAGAGATGCTGTTCAGCTTTGTCCTATGAATTCGATGTTCCCAGTATAAGATCAACTAATTTTTGACTATGTCAATTGAAAGAAAAGTATTATACCTCTGAATCAATTAAACAGGTAATGAGATTCACGGTGATCCTGGAAAAAGATGAGGATGGGGTATACGTAGCCACAGTTCCAGCTTTACCCGGATGCATATCAGATGGCAACAGTGTAGAAGAGGCTATGTCAAACATAAAGGAGGCTATCAGTGGATTTATAGAGGATATGAAAGCAGACGGAGAGACTATCCCTCATGATATAGACATAATCGGAAATGTTGAACTGAATGCCTAAACTCCCCTCAGTCTAAGGTAAGGATGCGGTAGAAGCTCTTTCTAAAGTTTGATTTGAATTCAGGCTGCAGGTTGGTAGTCATATGATACTTAAACGGGAACTGGATGGGAAGAGAGTAGCTATTCCTAACCATGATGAATTACCCAAAGGTACGCTTAGATCGATAATCCGGCAGTGCGATCTTACTGTTGAAGAGTTTGCAAAATTGCTTTAAAATCCCATGAATTTCAAAACCCACAGTTCAAATCAATCGGATTGAGATTAGCAGATCGACTAATCTTCGTCACTGGCCTTCTTTTTTCTTTTTGATACATAGTCTCCAGGTATCATCTGAAATGCAATATTGGCCCTGTTCCATGAGTTTATGCTTATTACCGCCCCGGTTAGTTCGACAAGTTCAACCTCGTTAAATTCCTTACTGACTT
>JAKBSB010000091.1 GCA_021845155.1 Thermoplasmata archaeon | reverse complement strand
GGAGCCACCTTTTCTGGAAGATCGTCAGCAGTTCCCATGATTTTGGAAAGGAAAACTAACTTGAGTACGCCCTGTTTCTTAAGACCATGAGGAAATGATCTCCAAGATACCTGAACGGCCATTTTTTTCCCATCAATCTGTCAATAGCATCAAGGTCTGCCAGCCTGTTGCCCAGTAACCCGATTGGCCTGCTGAAATTTGAGGGCGGGATTAAAACCGGTACGCCTCTCACTTCCACCATACTGAAATTTTCCTTGAATATATCATAGAACTGCTTGAATGAATAGGAGTAAACATCGATACAGAAACGTGAGTGCCCCTCGGGAACGAATTGCCGCATGCGCCACAGACTCCCGGAGGGTTTCATGGAAAGGACGTGCATCATGAATTCCGAAATGCAGAACCTGTTGTAAACCCCCGCAATGAAGTATCCATTGTTGGAAATAAGTACATGAAGCGGTTTTGGCATTTCCCTTATGAATGGTTCGCAGTTCAACGCACCGTAAGTTGAATAGCAGACGTCGAATGAACCTTCCCCGGTATCCCTGATTATTTCCCCTATTTCTGAAGCCCTCAGCCTGTATGTATTCAACAGTTCTGTAAGGCCAAGTGATCTTGCCTTCTCTTTCACGATATCAAGCATATTTGGTGATATATCCACTGCAGTTACGCTGTAACCACGTTTCAGTATCTCGATGGTCTCTGTTCCTGAACCACAGCCTATTTCCAGTATGTTGCCTTTGCCTGGAAAGTACTCACTGAACAGTGCAAGTGATCTCTCCCTCAATAAACGGTTTACAGGATTCCCCATTATATGATCATCATAATGATCCGCCACGCTGTCAAACTCCTCCCCAAGCCATCTGTAGTATTCCTCATGGGGGTCAGATCCCACTGTCCGGCTATCCCTGTCTATCTGGATAAAACGGGAGGACATCGAATAATAATTCTTCACATAATCCTCACCATATTTATACACAAAAAGAGATAGAACAGCCGATTTGGCATCCTCTCCTGAGATCAGGGTTGCCCCCCCATTAATCTTTATTCCGTCTATTGTAAGGGAAACATGACCATTCCTGAGTATCTCGGCAGGCCATCTGGAGTTATTGCCGGATGAAACCAGGAATATTTTGCCGTCCTGCATTGCAAAGGAGAGCCTTACTTTTGTCGTACCCGAGATTATGTCTGCATAACTTGCCTTCTCAATTCTTGCATTATGTTCAGAATAGGGGTCATTGATCATTTCACCACTTCTACTTTTCCTGCTCCTATTGTATCATAAATCCTGTCAATATCATAATCAAGGTCTTCAACGACACGATCCCCCATTTTCCTTCTCCTGAATATGATTCCCCGGGTGCAGATCAGGAATAGGTATGACCTGCCCTCCATATCAACACCCAGGCAGATTCCGCGATCGGAAAAAAGATACTTCAGGAAAAAACGTTCAGAATATATCTTCACTGATTCACATCCCCATTTCCAGGTTTCCTCACAGATTCACCTCTCTCCTGTCTATTTTACCCCATTTTTCTGGGTTCATGAAACCCACAAGTATCTTGAAGTAATATATGGGGGAATATGCAATGTTTTTTGGATTCCTGCTGTTGAAGTGCATCATGAATATTATTGCAAGTGCCCACAATACCTGCCTGTAGTGATTTCCAGGAGTAAACCGTATCTGTGCCCCCTGCCATTCAGGCCAGTTAGGTATCTTCCGGTATTCTGACCTGTGAACCATGGCATCTTTCACATACCTGACCTTCAATGAATTCCTCTTCAGGGATTCCTGGAAATAGTATGTTTCCCTCCCCTGTAATTTATCAGGCATCTGCACACCTGATGCAAATTCTCTTTTAAACATGGTAAGGCCCAGTGGGAGGCCGTAAGCAAAAATAAATCCCACAGAGCATCCGACAACCGCCCCTATCCCATCTGACAGCATATTCTGCATCGCTTCATTGAAATATGTTCCTGAGACTATTTCAACGTCGCCGTCAACGAAAAGCAGGTATTCCGTTGTGGACTTTGAAATGCCCAGTTTAGTGGCAAACCCCAGCCCCTTATCCTCGGTGAAAAAAAGCACATTGTGTGATAATGATATGTCCCTGGTTGAATCGGTGCTACAGTGGTCGATTACTATGATTTTTTCATAGGGAATATAGTTCTTGACAGATCTTATGCACTTATCAATGGTGTGTGCTGAATTGAATGTTCTTATTATTACATCAACTTTCTGTTTTCCATTAATGTAAGATTGCATTATTAGATAGTATTCATATATTACCTAATAAAATTTGTTAAATTACACAGGTTTTGTTTTCTGTTTATGGGAATTAATGTTTAAGGCTTGCAACCCCCGCCAGGTCTTTCATGCACCTTTCTCTTATTTCTTTCACGTTTTCTTTCCGGCTTGTGAGGGAACCACGTTTCATAATCAGCCTGATCATGTTCGGGACACGGTTTCCGCAACTGCATATATACTCGCGATCAGATGCAGGTTCCACTCTGACCGAACCGCAGCTTTCACACCTGTATACATTTTTTCCACCGGAGTATTTTCCCCGTTTTGTCAACGGCTTGCCCTCAACCTCCACAATGTCCATCGCAAAATCATAGGGCTTTGCTGAGGCAATTGATGTGCCTATTCCAAAAGCCTCTGCTCCAGCCTCCTTCAGTTCACTTATATTTTCAGCATTGAGGCCGCCGGAAACCATTATCTTTATGTTTTTGAATCCCCTGAGATCAAGCTCCCACCTGACCTCCCTGATCAGTGACCCAAAATTACCTCTCCTGGAGGAAGGAGTGTCCAGCCTTATGAAATCTATTCCCTTGATGGTTTCTGCTGCCCTGATTGCGGCAAATTTCTCATCCATGAATGTATCTATCAGAAGCACCTTCTTCTGCCCTTCCCTGGTGTCTGATGCTGACAGTTTCCAGGCAGCGTCATCCCCAACCAGCAGTGAAAGGGCATGGGGCATTGTGCCAACTGGGTCCTGCCCGATCAATTGAGCCCCGAGAATTCCTGAAACTCCTGCGGAACCGCCTATGTAAGCAGCCCGGTCTATCATTGGAGATATGGCAGGATGCATTCTCCTAATTCCAAAGGAAAAGTATGGCGTATCACCCAGGATCCTCTTTATCTTTGTTGAATAGGTGCATATTCCCGTGGCCTGGCAGATAAAGCCCAGCAAAGCCGTTTCAAGTCTGCCGAAATCTGAATATTTCCCTTCAATCCTCATTACAGGAACCGGGATTCCATGATCATCTCTTGGGGGGATCATTGACCCTTCGGGTATTGAGTACACATCCACATCGTTTCCACCCAGCAGTTCAAGTACCTCATCAAGCCCGCAGAATGCAAGCCATCCGCCCAGTGGCCCCGAGACCGTGATCTCGGCGGCCACTCTTTTGTCAGTGCCGGATTGCGCAATCTCGTCAAGAGTCCTGGTGAAATACACATCTGATGCCAGGCCTTCCTTTATCTGTTTATCGGATGCGGTATTGAATCTGTATGAATTAGCACTACTGTTGCCCTCAACAGGGTCCCTGATGTTCATTTTTGCATCTGCCATCTTGATATCTCCTTCTCGAATTCCTCTGCCTTAATAATTCTGGCGCCATAATTTTTTCTCATGAAATCCAGTGCGGTTTCATGGCTTGATTCACTTATTGAAGAGCAGAGGTCTGAAATTATGTTAATGCCATAGTACCTGAAGTAAGCTCCTGCAGCGGTATGCTGAACGCATATGTCCGTGCTGATTCCGCTTATGAAAAGGTTTTCCGTTTTCGTTGCCCTCAGATAACCGTCAAGATCCGACTCAAAAAACGAGTCAAAATGTCTCTTCCTTATGCGCTGACCCCTGAAATGGCTAACTGACTGGTGAAGCTCTGATGCTTCTGTGCCCTGCAGGCAGTGTTCTCCCCATACCCTGAATTCAGGATCGTTGCTGATGTGTGTATCCATTGTGAAGACGATTGGTATTGCCCCTCCCAGTTTCCTGATCATCTCTCCTGTTTTTTCAGCCACCTGTAGTGATCTTTGCGAACCGAATCTGCCGGATACAAAATCGTTTACGAGATCCACTATTATCCACGCGTGTTTAACCCCTGATCCACCATTCAACATCTTTTCCATTATCCTGCACCTCTATGCCCATTTCAACCAGGCTGCTTCTAATAAGATCGGAAAGCGCATAATTCTTCTCCTGCCTGAGCCTTTTTCTTAGGTCCAGGAGAAGATCCACGGATTCTTTCAGGACCCCTGGGTTTTCAACAGTGTCAAATACTCCGAGAAACGTGTTTGCCCACCGGAATGTGGATAATATGCTTCGTACCGAGTTGAGTGAAAGATTTGGAAACTCCCTGTAGGCTGTTCCAGCCAGCTCCAGGAGTATCCTGAATGCAGACCTGAAGTCGAAGTCGTCATTCATGGCATCCTCCACTTCCTTCCTGTATGATGCTGCATCAAGATCGAGGTTTCCATAAACATCCCCATGAAGTTCCAGCCTCCCCTTTATGATGTTAAGGTAACGTACATTCTTCCCAGCCTCCTCCATGAGATTTTCCGAGAAATCTATAGTGCTTCTGTAGTTTCCGTTAAGCAAGGCAAACCTGATCTCCCTGCTATTGTATTTTCTAAGTGTTTCCGAGATTGTTACAAAATTACCCTGTGACTTTGACATTTTCTCCCCGTTCAGGGTCACCATTCCAGTGTGTATCCAGTATTTAGCCAGGGTTTCCCTGCCGGAAATGGATCTCATCTGTGCTATTTCCGCCTCGTGATGGGGAAAGATAAGGTCTGTGCCTCCCCCATGAATATCATACTCCGGCCCGAAGTAAGTCTCGGTTATTGCGGTGTCCTCAATATGCCAGCCGGGCCTTCCCTTGCCCCACGGAGATTCCCAGGCAGGCTCTCCCTGTTTCTGCATTTTCCAGAGCGCGAAATCTTTCTGATCCGCCTTATTGGAATTTTCTGAAATGCGGCTGCCCGACAAAAGTTCCCCGGACCTCTGGTTGGAAAGTTTTCCGTAGTCCGGGAAAGAACTTACCCTGAAGTAGACGCCATCTCCGCCCACATAAGCGTGTCCCTTTTCCATAAGTCTGGATATCTGGCTGATGATTTCCGGGATATATTCAGTTGCCCTGGCGTAATAATTCACGCTGTCCACTCCCAGTTTTTGCATGATGTCAAGATACTCGTCTGTATATTTTAGGGCAACCTCCTGGGAACTGATGTTCAGTTCCTGTGATTTCCTGATTATCTTGTCATCTATATCAGTTATATTCTGCAGGTAAAATACAGAGTATCCTGAGAGCCGCATATATTTAGCAATGCTGTCAAAAATTATGTAAGTCCTTGCATGTCCTATGTGAAAGCTTTCCTGGACCGTTGGACCGCACACATACATATTTACCCTTTTGCCCCTGATAGGTTCAAACCTCTCAACTTCTCCGGATAAACTGTTCCTGAACATCATTCAGCAAGTATATTATTCATTGATTCATAAACTGTTTCATACTGTCCTGCTAAAAGAATTCTCCATTGCATTTATACGGAACACCACGGAAATGAAAGGAAAATATGGCATTCATGACCTGAATGCCAGTTGAATCTTTGGAGTCACAAGGAATGAACCGATTGAAAGGACCTTTTTCTTTTCAATGTCTACGACTGACATTGATGCATTTCTTATGTTTATGCCAAAACTTTCCTCCTCATTGAAACCTAGGAAACTAGAAACTGCAGCCCTTATTGGAAGCGCATGGCTTACCATTATGTAGTTTCCAGCATATGCACTGAATGTCTCCCTGAATCTCC
>JAKBSB010000090.1 GCA_021845155.1 Thermoplasmata archaeon | reverse complement strand
TGCAATGGCTCCAATAGAAACTGTTTCACTTTATAGATCAATCCGGAACGCTGAGATGGATGATCATGACCAGAGAGTCCTCCGGGCGGTCATGGAAATTGGTCCGGCCTCTGAATCTGAAATAATAAATTACCTGAGAAGGGATTTCTTTGGAATAAGGGAACAGCTCAAGTCACTGTTTGCAAGGAACCTGCTTGCCCGTGATTCATCCAGGAAATATGTCTATGTTCCGGAGAAGTACCGCAGGGAAGACGCAATAATACGCTTCCTTAATGCACTGATAAAAAACTTCAGCTATTTTTCCAGGGGGCTGATCGAGGATATGTTCCAGATAAAGATTGACAGGACCTTTTCTGAATGCATCACCAGTCTTGAAGAATCAGGAAAAATATCGGAACTCCTCATGGCGTCTGAGAGAAGGCTTATTTATGTGCAGAAGAATTTTTCCAGCAGCGCAGGAGATAACGGGATATCGAGGATAATAACGCCCAAGGACTACATGGCCCTCTTCTTCAAGCAGTACCTGAAGTCAACATTCGGATCCGCCGGACTTTACTTCTACTACACTGAAGGGGAGATCAGGACTGCATTTTCAGTCAAGAAAACAGCAAGAAACCTGGTTGTAGGAAAGATCATAGGTGACAGGTCCTACCGGGACCAGGTGAAGAAGGAATTCAACAGCCTTGGGTATGCAGTTACATTTTCATAATGATGAAAAATAGGGCTGATTTATACGGATAATTTTTTAAGAACCTATCCATTGAATAACAATGCTGGAGCTTTCCACTTTCTTTGAAGCGCTGTCCCTCGTAATTTCGGCTTTCCTTCTTGCTGTTACTGTATCTGCCTGGCGGAAAAGAAGACTGAAGATCCTGAGATACATAGTGGCAGTATTTGTCCTGATATTTGCCCAGGACATTGCCCTCATACTTCAGGTATTTTACATCATCCCATATGCAGCCTACGACACGGATCTTTTTGTCCTGGTGGATCTTGCAATACTGGCGCTGTTTTATACTGGAATAGTGAGAGGTAACTGAAATTGGCTGAAAGCCCCGCCCGTGATAAACTGCTTAAGATAATATCCGAGAATCCGGGAATTCATTTCAGGGAAATCCAGAGGATATCCGGCATGGCCGTGGGCCAGGCAGAATATCACCTGTACCAGCTTGAAAGATCAGAGAAAGTCATGATCAGGGAGGACGGAAAAAACAGGAGATATTTTATCCCTGACCAGGGGAGCCTCCTGGACAGGAAGATTATCTTTTACCTCAGGGGCCCGTATTCCTCTTCCGTTATACAGAGCCTTATCAGGCAGGGAGAGTTGGAAGATCGTGCAGTCGTGAAGGGCAGAAGGTCGAAACAGGAAAAGATAAGGGAAGCCATAGGAAATATGGAAAAAGATGGGGTAATCTTAAGGAATTTTGTGGACGGCGTAGAACATTTGGCCCTTGCAGACAGGAATCGTGTTATAAAAATTCTGAAAAAATACAGGAAAGGCTTTATTGGCACACTGGAGGAAAATCTTTATTCGTTACTGGATGAGCCTTAGAATTTCCTCTTTCTGTAGGAAGCGTACGTCATCCCAATAAGTCCCGTCCCTATACCCACTCCGGCTATAAGCTCCTCAATGTGGATTATAATGAAGTTATATGCCCGGTCCAGGTCCTGCTTGATAATGGGATATGAAAATATGTTGAGACCGTAAAGCGTGAAATATGGGTCCTGGAATAATGTACTGATTCCGTTTGTATAATTGTACCTGAATAGTATTAATGACTCCCTGTTATTTGAGATAGTATAATTTGTAGACACGTTTTGCGTGATCCCGTTGAGTTCATAGGTATTTTTCCACCAGAATTCTGCAAAGGTGTTGTTCGTGGTGTTATTTGAAAAGACAAGTCCCCTGCCAAAATCATGCCCACGGATAGAATATCCATTATTCTGGGGTTTCAAGGTGAAGGGATTGAACCTGCTGTTTTCTGCTATTCCCTGGGCTATGACCACATAGCCGGATCCAGGAATCTTGTTATTGAACTTGAGGTAATAAGTAATTTCAAGGGTGGAATTTATGGAGTTATTTCCCACACTTACGTATGGCGCACTGCCAGACTTTGTAATGTTTACCTCAACATGAACTGTCAGAGGCTGCTGTAAGCTCTTGGGAAAAGGACTCCCCGGGGATATCATCAACTGGGGATTATAAGGCCGCAAGAAAAGGGTGGAAGAATAGGATATATTGTCATTGCTTGATCTGGCATTCCACCTGCCCATCCTCAATATAGCCGAATAGGCAAAATGGTGGTTGTCTATATCACGAACCAGAAGAATAGTCTCAAGTGAAAGATTGAATGAAGTGGTTTTATTGACTGTTATTTCTACCGTTGGATATGAAAATGGCATTATATTACCGGAGGGATGCTGAGGTGCCTGGGCATATGATACTGCGGGCACAGCAACCAGCAGAAACAAAACAGAAAGAACAATCAGTCTTTTCAACATTTACATATATTGTTCTTCCCATAATTATTTTTGGTACAATTCTACACACAAAAGTTAGTTGGATCTGTTTCTGCATCGACAAGATTTTTAACCCTTCTTAAGGTGTAATACCACACTCTTTGAGTAAGGATGAAAGCGAACACCCATAAATGCATATACGGATAGTGCCTTAAATACAAGAGAAAGCAATTGTCTCTTCTGCTGGAATCCGGTTGCTTCATATAATCATGTATACTGGAAGAGAAAATAGTTGACAGGTTTGCATACTGTGACTGTGAATAGAAAATAAGCTATACAAAAACTAATGAGTTTGTGCTACAGATGATTTTCCGGATTTCATGAAGTTATATCGATTGCAGATAATCTTAAAGTAAGGCCTTCATATTGCATTCCAAGAACATCGCTATTAATGCGCGAACCTATGGATGTTTGCCATTGGATGATTTCAGTACTTCAGAATTGAAAAACCCACGAACACCCAATTCCAACAAGTTGAATAGACTGTTAAACATAATTGTAACACATAGGAGAATCCTGAAGTGACTTTAGATACCTTTAGCATTAAGCATGATGGAAAAACTATCAACCTCAGTAAGTCGGAGAATATATTGAAAATACTCGGGAAAAAGTATTCAATTATTATAATAGGCGTTCTTGGAAACTACGAATCTGTGAATTTTAACGAACTTAAAAAGATTGTCGGATGTCCCAGGCCAAACCTTCTTTCAGCAAGGCTTAAAGAAATGTCAGCCGCTGGAATAACTGAGAGAAGAGTTGTGGACCTCTACCCTGTCTCTGTAAAATACCAACTGACCGACAAAGGGCAAGAATTAAGAGAAAAACTGATTCCATTTTTTAAGTGGATTGATTGTAATTGCTATTTCAAGTGACTTATACGGTTTAATCATTTAAACCAGGTTTAATCATTTTTCCTCCCCAATTTATTAATGGGGTACGCCTAACCCAATGATAGCAATGATTAGACTGAATGCTATAACCCTGCTGGATATTCCCGGGGTTACAGAAAATATAAAAGCCAGGTTTGAAACATTCCACCAGTACCAAAGAACACGATTTAGCATACTTCAGTGCCCGAAATGAAAATTATAACAGATCGGAAAAAAGAGATACTAATGTGGGTGACCATAGCCGAAGTCCTGGCCATGAGTCTCTGGTTCAGTGCATCAGCAGTATCATCAACCCTTACCGCTGTTATGGATCTTTCACCTATTGAAACTCCGCTGATTACCTCGTCAGTGCAGATAGGATTTGTTGCAGGCGCCCTCATAAGTGCCACGCTTGGATTACAGGACCGGCTGAATTCCAGAATAATCTTTACGGTGTCTGCTGGATTTGCTTCTTTTTTTAATTTTCTGTTTGTTTTTTCAGTTCATTTTATTATACTGGCTTTTCTGTTAAGATTTTTGACCGGACTTTTTCTTGCGGGGATTTATCCGGTAGCTGTTCAGTTCATTTCATCATGGTTTCCAAAAGGTAGGGGACTGGCAATTGGGTTACTTATTGGAGGGCTTACTCTGGGTTCTGCATTGCCGGAATTTGTGGTGGGATTATCTCTTGCAGGAAACTGGGAAATTCTCATATTCATAAGTTCCGGGCTTGCGGTAATCTCTGCTTTTATTTCCGTTCTAAAGTTTCACGATCCGCCCGTAAAGATTCGACGGCCAAGATTCACATGGAAACACATATCGACTGTAATAAGGAACAGATCACTGATGTATGATAATATCGGATATTTTGGGCATATGTGGGAACTTTACGCCATGTGGACATGGATACCTACCTTTTTATATCTGAGCTGGAGAAACTACTATGTTAATTCCCTGCTGTTGATTTATTCCACAATCGGTGCTTTTGCTGTCATTGGGCTTGCTGGCCTTGTAGGATCAATATTTGGAGGTTACATATCCGACAGGATAGGCAGAACAGCGGAAACCATAATATCGATGTCAATTAGTGGGTTGTGCTCTGTGGCAATCGGCTTTACGTTCGGCCTGTTGCCTGTTGCAACACTGGCACTTGCGTTTATCTGGGGAATAACGGTTATATCAGATTCTGCGCAATTTTCAACTGCAGTTACAGAATTAAGCCCCCAGGAATTCACTGGTAGCGCACTCACGTTTCAGATGGCAATAGGCTTTCTTATAACCGTGGGATCCATCGATCTCATAGGTTATGTAGTTCCTATTGTGGGATGGAAATTTGCATTTTCTCTTCTTAGTATTGGGCCGTTCATTGGTGTAATCAGCATGTTCAGGTTAAGGAAAAGACCGGATGCGGGTTTAATGGCATCGGGATTGAAATGATTGAAAGCATTGGGATTTATACATTAATAGGTATAATTACAGGAATTCTTACTGGAATAACCGGATCAAGCGGCGTCATAGTTGTGGTGCCTGCCATGACCTTTCTGGGACATACTTTTCACATAGCTGTAGGAACAAGCCTTCTGGTAGACGTAATCACAACTGCATCTGTTGTATATGTTTACACAAGAGGGAAGAAAATAGACTGGAAAATTGGCCTTATACTGGGTGGAGGGGCACTTGTGGGTGCACAGATAGGATCGCATGTGGCCATTTTTGTGAGCGACAGGCCACTGGAGATTGTATTTGCACTGATGGCTCTGGTGATGGCTTTTCAGTCTTTCAGGAGAGCTAAATCCGGCCTTAAAATTAAACACAGGGAACTTCCACACCCATATGCCATTGGATTTCTGATAAGCCTCCCTATTGGAATACTTACTGGTACACTGGGTACCAGCGGCGGAATAATGTTCATAGCTGTAATGATGATCCTTTATTCCATGGATCCTAAAACCATGGTAGGCACCGCAACCCTGGCTATGTTTGTTTCTGCGGTCAGCGGCACAGCCGGTTATCTGGTGCTCAACAGCGTTGACCTGGTCGGTGGCTTCATAATAGGAATTGTATCGCTTGTATCAGGATTCTATTTTGCCAAAAAAGCCCTTAAGATGAAAGACAGCACGATTTATTATTTCCTGGGGTCAGTCTTTCTCGTCGTATCACTTCTTGAATCTATAACCATAGTTACGGGAATATGATAGATCTTTCTTGGGAAACTGGAAAATAACTTCAATGGAAATTAGCACAAGCACGGGGTAAACAATTTATTGCATCGAAATAGATTTCAGCACCTATAAGGGTGAAAATGTTTTATATTTCTCTTCCGGGAGAAAGCCACCGTTCTTGCGATGAATTAATTCTAATAGCAAGTTTGTTATAGACGGAAATAAAAAAAAAATACCTGTCCGCTTCTGAAAATCAAGCCTGGTAAGATCACAAAAAAAGGGATCGTGAACAGGATCAAT
>JAKBSB010000089.1 GCA_021845155.1 Thermoplasmata archaeon | reverse complement strand
TGACCCCGCTTCTTGAAAAGTCAATGGAGATCAGGGATGCCATAAAAATCCTCAGGGATTCTGGGCTCTTTGCCCTCCCCGTCATAGAGAAGGAGAAAATTGTAGGAATACTTTCCGAAACTGACATTGTTGCCAATATAAAGGATATCATTAAGGCAGATTCGGTCAAGAATATTGCAGTAATGAGCACTGAACCAATCACTGTTGAGGAGGATGAGGACTTCGAGTCAGCCACTGAAAAGGTGAGGGGGCTCAATGAAAGCGAAATACCCGTGGTGAAGAAGAACGGCAAGCTATCTGGAATACTGAGGGTTGAAGAATATACAATGAACATGATTCTTGCTGAAAAACAGAAGATGGCCAAAGGCGATCTTGCAGGGGATCATGGAAAGGTCGAGGTGAAATGCGGTTCAATCATGGGAAACCCCATCATGTCATCGGAACAGGCAAGCGTCCTGGATTCTGCAGAGAAGATGATGAAGGCACATACCAGGATAATTCCCATTGTTGACGGTGATGATAAAGTCGTGGGCATAGTGGGCATTTCCGATATAATTGACATTATTGACACCGGAGAGGGAAAGGAAGGGATACTTGTGGAGATATCAGGACTTGATGCCTGGGATGACGATATTTACGACGTGGCATTTTTCCTGGCTGACAAGTTTGTATCAAAGCTGCCCAAGAACGGGAACGTATCCCATGGTTCACTGAGAATCCACGTGGCAAAATACAAAACGGAGGGAAATGTGAAATATTCTATAAGAACAAGGCTTTCCACCGATCACTTCCATTTAAACGTCAACAGCTATGGCTGGAACTTCGGGAAAGCTCTTTCCGAAGTCTTCGACATCTACGAAGAGAGGATAAGAAAGATGGCGGTGAAATAGTGGCCGGGGAACTGATAGACAGGATCATGGACTATGCACAGTCCAGATCCAGCTTTGCAGAAGCAAGGTTCATGGATATCAGGAACAACCGGATCTCTTACAGGAACGGCGAGTTTGACGGGATGTCCTCCTCACACGAGCTGGGATATGCAGTGAGAGTTGTTAATGAATCAATCAGCATGGCATATTTCAATGAAGATTCCTGGGATTCTGCAAAGGAAAATATTGACATTGCAGTGAAGAAATCCAAGGCGCCTGGAAAGAACAGGATATTTTCCGGAAAGCCCATAAAGGACAGATGGAGATCGGACCAGGTGAAAAAGGTCCAGGACATGCCCATGGAGGAGAAGATCTCAATTGTCCGTGACTATGACAGGGTAATGGAGGACTTTGAAGCCAAAATAAGGATAAATGTTGTAGCAGACCGGAATATAAGGTCACACTACCTCAATTCAGCAGGATCAGACATTGAGGGGGACATTTCAAGGGTATTCTATTTCTATCTCATGGGTGTAACGGAAAACGGCGAGTTTGAGCAGTCCACTGAAGAATACGGTTCCACATCAGGATATGAATACCTGGATACACTCCACCTCCCGGAGAGGATTGAAAGCGATGCGGAATCGCTGAAGCAAAGCAGCCTGGCACCAAGAATCACTCCTGGAAAATTTGACGTGATTGTAGGACCGGAGATATCTGGCATAGTGGCCCATGAATCCTGCGGACATCCAACGGAGTATGACAGGATTATAGGAAGGGAGGGAGCTCTTGCCGGAGAATCGTTCCTCACTGGAAAGAAGTTTCCATACAGGATTGGATCTGACGTGGTAAGCGTTATTGATGACCCGTCAATGAAGGGAAGCTTTGGCTACTACAAATACGACGATGAGGGGATACCGTCAAGAAAAAGATACCTTTACAGGAAAGGTTATACAGATGAGTTCATCCTCAACAGGGAAAGCTCCGCAATTCTTGGGGTGGAATCAAATGCCGGGGGCAGATCGTCCTCCTGGGACATGGAGCCTCTTGCAAGGATGAGCACAACATATATCGAACCGGGAGATCACAGTTTTGAGGAACTTTTTGAAGGTGTCCGGAGAGGAGTGTACATAAAATCGTTCACCGAGTGGAACATTGACGATATCAGGTTCAATGAGAAGTATGTCGGCAAAGAGGCATACCTCATACAGAACGGGGATCTTGTCGGCAGGGTGAGAAGACCGGTCATTGAAACAAACACGGTGAAATTCTACAGTTCAATAGATGCAGTCGGCGATGACCTGCAGTTCAATGCAGGAATGTGTGGAAAAGGAGACCCGGAGCAGGGCGTTGATGTCTGGATGGGCGGCCCTCATGTCAGGCTCAGGGACATGTATATTCAGTGATTGAAATGATTGACATTAACAGCATTTACAGGAAAGCCATGGAAAAGGGATCAGATGAAGTGGTGGTACAGCTGATCAGGGATCGCACATCACAGGTTCGCTTCTCCGGCAGCAGCATGGATCTCTTCAACAGGTGGAACGGCACAATGGTTTCACTTTTCGTGTCAAAGGGCAAGAGGGTTGCATCGACAACCATCAGGGACATGTCAGATCTGGACAGCGAGATATCAAACCTGATGACCATCTGCAGCAGCGTGCCTGAAACCCCCACATACAACGGGATAAACAGTGAGGTGCAGGAATACCCTGAAACAGAGGAGGAACCGCGGAAGGATGCTGACATACAGAAGCTTGCCGAAGCCCTTATGAAAGGATCTATTGAGGGAGGGGCCGAAAGATCCTCCGGCATTGTCTATAATCGTGACAGGGATATAGAGATAAAGACAGGATACAACCATGGGAAACAGCATCTCGCCGGCATTGAAATGGTCGTAAGGTCATTCAAGGGAGAGTTCACCGGGCAGGAATCTCTTCATTATGGACCTGAAGGAGAGGTCGACACTGAAATGGCACTGGAAACAGGACGCGCTGCAGGAAGAACTTCCGCAAGGAAAATAGAGAAGGTTGACATAGATCAGGGGAAGTACGATATCCTCCTCTCTCCCTACGTAACCGGAAACCTGATCTCCTACAGTTCCGAATTCTTTTCAGCCTATGCCGTTGAAAGCGGACTGAGCTGCTTCGCCGGGAAGATAGGGCACAGGGTCGCATCCGATCAGGTTACACTTGAGGATGATCCTCTCAACAGATCAGGATCCGGATTCAGGGTTTTCGATGATGAGGGAACACTTACCAACAGGAGTGCCATCATAAGCAGGGGGATGCTCAATACTTACCTGCATTCATACTCAACCGGAAAGAACTTTGAGTCCCGGACAACCGGAAACGCCGGCATAATATCACCAAAAGCCTGGCAGCTTTCTCTTTCACCTGGAAAAAGCACTCTTGATGACATGGTGTCGGAGATTGACAGGGGGCTGATCATAAACAATGCCTGGTACACAAGATTCCAGGACTATGTCAACGGTGTGTTTTCCACAGTACCAAGGGATGGAGTATACCTGGTGAAGAACGGTGAGATAAAAGGGCTTGTTTCCGGCATAAGGATCAGTGATTCTGTTCCCGCTTTCCTGAAGAACATTTCCCATGTATCCAGGGAGAGGAGAAACGTGAGATGGTGGGAGGAGATTTTTCCGTCCATAATGCCCTATGTGCTTGCCAGGGACATGAATATATCAAGGGCATTCTAATTAATGCCAATTTTTATTTATCGAACAGTTATAACACATCATGGTATCTGAAAGGGGTATTTTTTACAAGATACTTGTCTACATACTGATCATCGCCGTGGTCTTTTTCATCGCGACATTCCTGATCCCATACATTGCATCCTATATACCGCAACTCATACCATATGAAGCATACATGAAGGATGCTGCCACAGCCGTAATTGTGGGTATAGGCGGCTACCTTGTTGCAAGATTCGTTGTTCATATCATAGACCGCACTATGTCCAGAAGCGGCGTGCAGCAGAAATCACTGAGGTATATTGACACGATTGTCAGGATAATAATATACACAATACTTATTGCAGTGGTTCTCAGCGCCTTTGGAATCAATCTCACGGGCGCCCTTGTGGGAGGTGCGGTTGGAGGTGTCATAATAGGGCTGGCAATACAGACGGTTGCAAGCAGCATATTTGCAGGCATAACCGTATCGTCCACAAATGTTCTGAAACCGGGGGACACAGTCACAGTTTACTCATGGCTGTTCGGAAACCCTGTCACCGGGAAAGTAAAGAAAGTCTCCATAATATTCACGTACCTGGAGGACCAGAATGGAAGGGCAGTTAAGGTTCCAAACAGCGCGTTCCTGGGATCAACCACGTTTACCGATATGGAGAAGGATGATGGCATACTCTTCACCCTCACCCTTTCTGTACAGGTGGATGTACCGTCAGAATCGATATCGAAAAAGGCAGCAGAGATCATGGACAGCAGGCCACCGGACCTTGGAATAAAAAAATATGAGATCTTCATGTTTGGAAGGACAAACGCTGCAAGCACATTCAGCATCAACATAAACATAGGGAATCTTGCACTGCTTAACAGGGCAACCGACTTTGTGAACCAGTGTTTTGACAGGGCTTACTGGGAGGTCAAGAATTCACAGCCCCTTCCGAAATGATTTCCTGGTGCCTCACGGAATTTTGACTGAAGGAAATAACTGTGAATTGATGATTTTAATTATCATTCCACAGTTTACATGTAACTCCCTGACTGTTTTTTCACTTGTTCAGTTTTCCCATTCCAAGTATGATAAGCCCAAAACCTATAAAAGAAAACGTAACTGATACCCAGCTGCTTATCTGGTGAGGGCCAATCTCGGCATTGATGGTTGGAAATATATTGTAAAATATGAAAATCGGCACTGAGGCTGCAAGAAAAATAAGCCCGATTACTATCATGATTATATCCAGCCTGTTTTCCCTGTAGGCTTTGATAAATTTTGATTTCATTCCAATCTTATCCTCAGGCAAGACCGGACACCCCCAGAAGAGTATATGAAAAAATAAAGAGCACAACCGGCAAAAGCCTTGTCCCCATTGAGAGAGTCCTGCCCGACCTTAATGCACCATTCCATGCCAGAATGAAGAATACCAGCGATAAAGTGGTCAGGATCAGGGAAATGAAGAAGAGCGAATCCAGGTAAAATCCATAATTTCCAAAAACAGGAGATACCATTGTGCCGATTGGTTCATGGTACAGATTGGCAATCGGCTTTATCACCAGGGTGTAAAGTATCAGTGGTATGGCATCAATCATGTATATAATCATGGACGTATAGTACATATTCAGGGGAGACATTTTCAGATTCATCAGAATACCCCCTCGTACCTCAGATAAACCATGAACAGGAGTGATAGGAGTATGAGTTCAAGTGCAAGGAGAATTGTCCATATTGTCTGGTAACCGGCCATGGCAGACAGGGACACATACCACATGGAGAATGCTATCACAAACTGAACTGCTATTATTGCATATAAGATGTTTTTAACTTTCATTCTTCACCAGATCCTTTTTGGCAAATCTCATTGCATAAACTGTAAAAAGTGAAACCATGGTTATTCCCCACCACATTGCCATTGTGAGAAGCCTGGTCTGTGTCAGCCCTGGCTGGGAATATCCCCAGAGTCCCATAATAAAAAGTGCTATAAGATAGAAAACACCGAATACCGTTATCATGGGCCTGTCCAGTGCAGCTTTTGACTTGTAGCGATCAATGAAAGGGATGAAAAGAAGTGAGATAAAGAAGAACGTAACCAGCGGAACGCCGCCGGTTGTAAGCCCATATCCTGCAAGATCCATTAGTTTGTAGACCGGCATGATGTACCAGTCAGGAAATGGGGTATAACCGTACCCGAGCGTTCCATAAGCCGGAGGAAGAACCTGCATGAAAAGTGCTGAAAAAATAAGAATTATGGCTATGAATATGAAAGAAGTGAAGAGTGTATAGATAAGGTTTATGGGATACCATGGATAATGTTTCTCATCCTTTCCTGCCGCTTTTTCATCATTCCTGTCTGAAAGGTTAAATGGCCCGGACTTCTCAAACAGGAAGAAGTGCAGGAAAGCGATT
>JAKBSB010000088.1 GCA_021845155.1 Thermoplasmata archaeon | reverse complement strand
CTCGAGGGCTTTTACCGGGTCAACGGAGGCAGGAAATATGAGGATTTCATAAATTCAGTTTTCAGTGGAAACAGTTCAGGCATCCCTAAAGAATACGATTTCAGGATATTTGATGAGATCGATCCCGTGCTCGAATATCTTGAAAGCGTCAAATCCACCAGATCCATGGGAAGAGAACCCAAGATAGCTCTTCTTGCATCATTCACCCGCACTGACGGCAGAAAGGAAAAGAGGCGTATATTCGATCCGGAGATAAACTGGCTGATGGATGAGAAGACTGAATATCCTTCATACTGGCTTGGACAGAGAGATCCACTGAAGTACTGTGCATCCATCTATGGTTCCCAGGGTTTTGAATCTGATTATGTGGGGCTTATCTGGGGAGAGGATCTTGTATGGCGCAATGGATGGAAAGTGCAGCCGGACAAGATAATGGACCGGATTGGAGGAAGTGGTTCACTCAAGAATCTGTCCTTAACAGATCCTCCAAAAGCCATGAAGCTGCTGATCAACAGGTACAGGGTGATGCTCACAAGGGGAATGAAAGGAACATCCGTATATTTTGAGGATAGCGAAACTTTCAGCCATGTGTCAGGCATAAAGAATAAGGCAATGGTTGTTTAGGCACATTTCAATAACTTTAATCCTAAAATCATTGCGTTTCAGGCTTCCCCGACTCTTCACCACTGATACCATCCATTATGGATACATCAAATATTTTATGGAACAGGTCTTCAGAATGGCTTGTTTCAATAGGGTTCCCCTCAGTAATCCTGTATGTATGGGTTCCGTCCGTTTTTCTTTCAGCCCTCAGGAAGAGGGTCTCTTTCCTCATCCTTTCATAATAACTTATGGAAAATTCGTACAGGTGGCTTACAAACAGAACCTTTATCTTTTTTTCAATCAGGGCGTCCACAATATTACGGGATAACTGTGATCCCTCCCTTGTATTTGTTGTTGAGAACGATTCATTGAAGAGTGCAAGAGAACCAGGTTTGATATGATCGATTATGGAACTCATCCTGTTAAGCTCCTCGTCAAGTTTTCCCATGGTCATGCTCCTGTCTTCCTCTTTCTTAAAGTGTGTGAACAATCCATTCTTCAAATCAGATCTGAACGAATTGGCCGGGACAAACATCCCGCATTGAAACATGAGAAAAGCCTGTCCAATGCTTCTCAGGAATGTGGATTTTCCTCCACGATTTGTTCCCGTTATTATGATCAGATCCTTTCGGTCTCCATTCATGTCATTGCCAACAACCCTTTCGGATATTCCAAGACTCAGAGAAATATCGTAAAGCCCCATGAAGGAGAGGATATTTTCATTCCCATCCATCGGCAAAGGGAAACAGACTGGTTCCCCCTTTAGAGTGATATAATCATAAAGGTTAAGACATCCAATATAGAATGCAAGTTCATTGCGAAGCAGGTAAAAGAAGTCAAGCACATTCTCAGCAGATTCTTTCATTACATTGGTTATGTTTATGATCCCCCTGTTCCTCATTTCGGAAATTGCCTGTGCACCGGTCTCATCCCTATCTCCCAGTGTGAATGTGTAATGTTTTGACCTGCCGTTTGAAATTATTCTTGAAAATTTACTGTTCTTCTCCATTATCTTGAGAAGAGTGTAATTAACACCCTCATTTCCCCGACCAAGTTCCACACTTACAGGAACACCCTTTGGGAAGGTGAGCGTCTTAAGTAGTTCTTTAATCTGTGAAAGATAGGCATCATCAAGTTCATTTTTTATGAGAGAAAATAGTGATTTGAATCCTTCAGAATCAAACTGTGAAGATGTTCTGTCACTAATTTTTCTAAGTTCTCCAAAGCTGTTGATGAATATCTGCATTACCTTTATGGATTCATGGAGTATGAGTTCAGGATTTGTCTGGCTGAACCAGAAATACTGCCTCTTTTCTTCTTCAATGGATCTTACAAGAATTTCATAAATCTTCTTGGCATCTTCCCTGTTTCTGATACAGTCTTTCAGCACAGCCTGCCTGTGATATATTGTGTTAATGTCAGTTTCACTGTTGATCAATACTTTTTTCACAGTTTCACGAAGGAATTTGTCTCCATTAGCCATTTTATCAATTATCCTGTTAAGCTCAAGATCATCGATCAACATATCTGCATTCCAGGGCAATTTAAGATCAGGATTCATGTTCCTGTCAGGATACATCAGAAAAACTTTCATGAACTGATCCTCCTTATAATTTCATCATAGGTTACCCTGTATTTTCTTGCAAGAGCCATTGCATAGGCCAGTCCGTCCGCAGGCTCCTTCACTATCTTATAGGTTCTTTCCTCAGGGTTGTCAGGAACTATTGTGCTTACCATGCTTACTGTTCCATCAAGAGAAGCCAGCTCATCCAGGAAAGTCACGTAAAGGCAGAGGCATCCGATTCCAAGAATTTCAGAAACTATTTTTTTTCCTATGGTCACTGCATCTTTCAGTGTGGTGGAGCTCAACATCTCGTTGATTATTATTATGCTTCTTGAAGTGCTCCTGTCCATTATGGTCTTGATCCTTACAAGATCATCCTCAAGTTTACCCCGATTATTATCCAGGTTCTCCGACCTCTCAAAATGTGTGAATATATTGTCAAATAGGAACAGAGATGATCTTGTGCCTGGAACAGGCAGACCCAGGATTCCAAGGTAATGGGTCTGGCCGAACATTCTGGCAAAGGTAGTCTTTCCTCCATGGTTTGGCCCAGTGACAACAATTATCCGCTGATCCCCCTCAAGGAAAAAGTCGTTTGTTACAACCGCTTTTCCCTCCCTTGTCAGTTTGTCGGCAAGTCCAATGTCAAATCCATCATAACAGGATACATTCCTGTTCACCTCTGATATCTCAGGAATGCAGAACTGCAAACCAAAATCCTTGAGTTTTGCAATATGATCAATATATGTCAGATAGAACTGGACCTCTTTCTGGAACTTTCCAATTGTGGGGTCAATAAAATCAATGTTTTTTTCATAATAATCAAGGAGATCCTGAAAGGTTTCCGGATATATTCTTGCAACCAGATCCAGTATGGCCGCTTCAACATGATTCATCCCTGGAAACTGCGGTGTTCTTACTTTCTTCATCCCGGAACCGCTTTCACTGAATTTACTGAATGCATCTTTTATTTCGGCACTGTAGTCTTCTTCACCGCCGTACTCTTTGACCACTATTTTTCCTGTCTTTATGATCATGGTAAACCTGACGGCATCAAGCTTTTTCCTCATGCCAGAAGTCTCTTTTCTCAAATTTTCAAATTCATCAGAAGTTATGTATTTTCCAACATAATCTATCAATTCTTTAAAAGCTTCAGATTCCGGGGATTCGCTCGTAAGATCATGGAAAAGTGTTTGAACAGCTTCACAGTATATTTCAGCTGAATCCATCAGCCATCTCTCTTTCTGGTATCTGTAAAGTCTCTCTATGCCTGAAAGATAGCGGTACATTTTTTCCATCTTATCGGAAAATGTCCGTATAGATTGGAGGATCCTTTCATTCTGGAGATCTAGGAAGACCTTTTGCCTGTAAGTCACGTTATGTATGTTCTTAAGGGGAGTGTAAAATATTGAATCCAGGTGGTAATCCTTTTTCTGTTCTGTTATGGCCTTTATCACCTGATCCAGGTTAAGATCCAAAAAGAAGTCCGGGTGTTCTTCTCTGATTAGGCCCTTGTTTTCAATTTCCCTGTAAAGAATGCTTTCAAATACCAACTTATTCACTCCTGCTATATTTCTGGTAATCACACTGCGAACATTCGCACTTTGCCTTAACTGCAGGAGTTATCAGTCCTTCTGGGACGATTAAAAGGAAACTCCATTCCTATCTTACGCATTCTTGAATCCAATTTTAAAGTTTCGAAGCTAAACGATGAAACAGTTAATGATCTCGCATTGCACATTCATAATGGAACATTCATGTATGATCCATCACCCCTTATAAATATTATATAAAGTTGGTTAATTGGACAACGATGGCACTTTTGTCAGTTAAAGTAGCTGGAAGACTTATGAAGTCTCCTGTTTTTATTATTCTTATAATATTCTGGATAATAATTGCACTGTCTCTTGCCTCCGTATCTCAGCCAGCCTCATTTTACGCCAGTCTTATAAGCGACAGCGGTAATGTTCCCCAGTATCAGACAACAACCATCACGGAACTGAATGGTACTAATGCAACAGTATACAGCCAGACTTTCAATGAGTATGGCGTGGCGGAACAAGGCTGGAATGTAACCTACGCAATCTCTGTCTTTAATGGTCAGAAGGATACCATCGTAAACTCGCATTATGCCGGAATTACTGATATAACAGGCCTGGTTGTTTATAATATTACTGGACTACAGAAAGATCAGGTATATACGGTCTCTGAAACAGTGGGTTACAGAGGATATGAATGGGCAAATCATACAGCTTCAATCCTCACATTTGCAACAGAGGGAACACCATCATCAGGTGTTGTTTCAGGGCAGTTATCCATAACCCCGGTTCTTTCAGATGCCTCACCGTCACACTTTTCACTACACATATGGAAGATACCACAAAACGGGAAAGCAAATTATACGGTTCTGTATGGTGTATATTCGGGAAACAGCTTTGGTCAGGCTATAAACTTGATGGTTGACGGAAATTTCCCCAATCATCTTGTAAATTTCACAATGATGAATCAGGCAAATATCCAGACTAATCTTAACTATACTGGAGAACCATATTATTACACCATAGGTGTCAGATCTGAAAATGGAAGCATTGCCGGAACTGCAATGTTTGGATCAAGAGTGAACAGTCAGGCAAAAATGGAAGACAGTGTATTCCTGATGTTCGCCGGCCTATCAATATTCCTCATTTTATTATTCCTCTACGTAACCATCTATCAGTCCAATGCGTTCGGGAAAGTCATAAAAAGTGGGAGGATTCGGAATTTCCTCCTTGGAAAGGAAGATCTCCATTACCCTGAAGAAATTTCAGGTAGATATGGAGAAATTTTACTTACATCTGTCTTACTCTCAACTCCCTTTATCCTGATATCTGCATTGGTAGCTTATTTATTTTCAATAAGAATTTATGGCATTTCTCCCGGTGCAGGAGTTTTGTTATCATACACGGCCGCTTCCTTTATCACAGTCCTCTTCGTTACTTCGTTAACTGTAATCGTTTTAAGATCAAGGTTCGGAGTATTCATCGTTCATAATTATGCAAAAAAGACAATGCTCAGCAGACTGGTTACATTTGTACCTGGTTATCTGGTGACATTTTTCTATCTGTCTCTCCTAACTAATTATGGGTTGTTATCATTCCTTTCAAGTTCCCAGCAAATTATACAGAAGGTTACACTCATTCTCTACTCTGTAAATCCCCTGACATATTTATGGCTGCTAGGATCCTATTTCAGCAAGGACATTGCCGCAACAGGCACATCAACATTTACACCATCAGCACTGGGATTGAGTCCGCTCGCCTTATTGCTTATTGGGTTAGCATGGATCATTGCAATCTTAGTTATTCCATGGATAATATTCAGTAAAAGAGAGAGGGCACTTACCACCACTGCCCAAGATTGAGTTATGCCTGTTGAATTTTCATTACCTGCTACCATTCTATCAATCGCTCTACGGAGATACCAAAATTATGAAGTGTTCCAATTATATGCATACTCTTAAGAAGTTTTCTGTTCGAGAAATGAATCAACAGAGGATGGGAGGAATACCTTTATAGTCATTTCCTCAAACTGTGTCCTATAAAAGAGAGCCGCTGGAGGGCTTCGATCCACAACCTGCTGATTACAAGAGAGGAAAAAGGGGAGTTCTAATGAAACGCGACACATCGTTGTGTTCTTCATTCTCTTCGCCAGCATCTATTACAATAACCCTATAAGCTTATTAAGTCCATTCTTCCAGCTCTCGGAAAACTGAGCCATATCTTTTATGGCCTCTCTTCCAAGATCCGTAATAGTATACATCTGTCTTGCCCGCTCTCCCTGCATTAT
>JAKBSB010000087.1 GCA_021845155.1 Thermoplasmata archaeon | reverse complement strand
TCCCCTTAGTTTATAAGGGAGACGAGATCAAATCGTTCACTTGGCGCGTCAGTTATTTGCCCGCAGATTTGCCAGAGTTGTATCCATTCCCATTATGCCGAAACATTTCCAGATATTTCACACAAACTATACAAAGCACCGCTGTAATCGGCAACGATCTTAAGACACGGTAATGGGTTCTCGCGAAACCGTCCAGACCGTGAGGAATGAAGGCGAAAGCGAAGCAAAAGTGAGAACCTCCCTTTAGCTGAGGAGAGTATGTCAGAGCCTCTCCACTTTTGCCCAATCTCCAAAACATGGGATAAAGCAAGTGGAGTGGTTGAAACAGGAAGTCCATCCTGGTAACGGATAGAATCGTGCAGCATATGTATTTGTAGTTCATAGTGTTTAAATAGCTCCCTCAGGATATTTTATGACCTATTTCATTGGCCGGAAGTAATCAGAATGCAGGAAAAAAGTTCTTTTTTCATTATTGATCGATACAGGAAAATGAGCTATATTGCGGGATACATTCCCGTTGAATACGAACCAGAAGACATACTGGAAGACATGAAAAAGGCCGATATTGGTGAAGATTTAACTGAGGATGAAATCAAGAGATTCATTGACGAGAAAAAGAAGGTCTCATCCGATATTATTCTGAAGAAAATAAGGGAAGGATATACCATTTTTGAGATAATGAAATGGTGTATACTATCACCAGACTGCCTGATACCAATCTGCAATTTACCATGCAATGGACCTGGTGCTGAAGATGCTGCGTACAGTTATTTCAACTACGAGGTCAAAAGAATACTTGAAAGTGAACTTATTAAGATTGTGAGGCAATTCAGGAAAAATCAAGGTCCAGACTACATGATCGATTATCTAATGAAAGAACTGGAGAATGAAAATTATATCAGAGCATTCAGGGATTCTGGACTTGAAATAAACGATGAAAAACTTAAATCAATAATTACGGAGCAGGAAAGAAGTTCAACCTTTAAGGTTGTTGATCATGCCCTGGCATCATGGTCTGCTCCTGGAATTATGGAAGAATGTGAGAAAGATCCAGAGGTTGTTTTTGGACATGCTGAACTCTTATCCATTGTTCAGGAGACCATCAGGAGAGAACGTTTCAGGGTTGTAGGAAAATATGTCATAAAAATGAAAAATTCAGAAATAACCGCTCTTATTGGGGCAGCTGAAAAAATGAGGTTTCTGAAAATAATAAGATCAGATACAGGAATTGATGATTTATCAAAAAGTGGCATGGAGAACTATACCAGCGAATACATGAAACACATTTCGGCAATGGATCAGGACGAACTATCTGACCTCATTGAAACATTGCGTGCATATGTTAACTGGAGAGGGACGTTGAATTTTCTACCATCTTTTGATAATGCACCGTCGAAGGACGAGCTGGCAGATCAAATTATAAATGGTTTTGCAGAAAATAATGGAATAAAGGGAGAACTTTTCCGAACATTTGTTGTTTCCGAAGATTAGCTGGATTATGTTATGGACAGCGCGTGAATTTCTTCATAGCAGCAGATGCTGTTGCACTCGGAAAATTTGTCTGGTGACTGGGAAGAATTCATTTTTATTTTAGGATTATGGGCGATTCCCAGGAGACTATTGTGTTATATGTATTTGAAAAGCGGAGTGATTCTGTTCTGTGAATTAGCGTGTACTCGTCTTCATTCAGGTAGTGAAATTTATTCTGGTAGAAAGTTATCAATGAATTCAAACTGTCAGGAACTGTTGTTATGTGTCTGCTCAATTCAAAAATCTTTTATAAAGCGGAACGCATTATGATCAACCGGACTAGACCGGGGGGTTAGGCACTCTCTGTAACCCGAAGTCTATATGCGGGGGCGACTGCCTGAAGAGGCCAACCAGACTTCTGCCAGGCCCTGTGGAATCAATGAAACTCTGTCCCTTTGGATCGAGGGTTTACCTGGTCAGATTCAAAGGAAACTGATTGGGTAATCTACCAGGAGAATCCGCCAGAACCGGAAGGGGGCAACGGTATTCTGGACCTTCGATGCTGAAGGGGTGCGGGGTAGAGAGGAATCAGGGGGCACCTGTCAGGACATCTGGACCGATTCAGGTGCGTCCGGTATCAACCATACCATTATTTCCGAGGTTTAGTTATATGGAAAAATTCAAGGTTATTCAGGACCCTTTGAACGGGCCGGTAAAGGTGGATAACCTTGCACTTGAGATCATGGACAACAGATATTTTCAGAGACTCCGCTATGTGAGGCAGCTTGGATTGTGCTATCTGGTGTTTCCCGGTGCCAACCATACCAGATTCGAGCACTCACTTGGCACATATCACCTGGCATCAGAAGCTTGTGAGGCATTCGGTATTAAGGATAAAGCAATTCTCCAGGCTTCAGCCCTGCTTCACGATATAGGACACCCAGCAATGAGTCACAGTGTTGAGGGTTATTTCGAAAAGTTATCAGGCATGGATCATCTTGAGGCATCCTGCAGGATAATCAAAGGAAATGAACCATTCGGGGATTCACCAATCCCTGATATCCTGGAAAAATTTTCAATATTGCCAGATGATGTTGCATCCATAATAGGTGGAAAATCCTTAAAATATCCCATACTGTCAAAGATCATAAGCGGTCCGACCGATATTGATGAGATGGATTATCTTCGCAGGGATGCTCTTTTCACGGGAGTGGCTATGGGACACATAGATCACAGAAGAATATTCAACATTTCATCAATGGATGACGATTCAATATATATCGAGGAAAAAGGAGTTCCTGCAGCCGAATCATTGCTCATAGGCCGAATACTTATGTACAATTCAGTATATTTTCACAAAACCGCAAGGATCGCCCAACTTATGCTGCAAAGGGCTCTTGAAATTTCAAGCGTGGATCTTGGAAATCCTTTCCGTTTAACGGATCACGATCTCATGTCAAAACTGCTTGCTGATAGAAATGGAAGTTATCTCGCAAAATCCATACTGGAAAGAAAACTGTTTAAGCCTGTTTTGAAAACACCATACGATGAAGAAAAACTGTTCAGAATAAAGCAAGCTATTGAAAAAACAGGGGAAAGTCCCGAAAAGGTCATAACGGACATAATACCTCCCCTTGACTTTTCCGGGGAAGGCAGGATCAAATCATCAATTCAGGTATTAATGGGTGAGAAAAAGGTGGATATAGGCGAAATATCTCCCCTTGTGCGTTCACTGTACGGCACAATGAATAAAAGACACATTCTGGTCTCTGCCGATATTTCCATTTATGAAAAAATAAGCGAGGCTATGGCCAAGATCTGACATAATCAGCTTTTCTCTCTCTTCATGAATTTATGCATCCTTATGGCACCTCTTGATCCACGAAATTCCTCTCTGTAATAGGCTGGAAGGTAATCCAGTGGAGTATAACCGTTTTTTCTGTAAAATCCGATTGCCTCTTCATTTCTGTCCCTCACTTCCAGAATGGAGTGAAGGTAACCTCTCCTCACCATTTCAGCCTCGATCTCTTTTATGATAACGGTTCCAATGCCACGACCATGATACTCAGGATTTACGGCAATGCTCTCAATATCAGCAGAAAAGAGATCAAGCGGTATTGCAACAGCGTAACCCAGTATCTTACCATCTTCTTCTGCCAGAACGTTGAAACTTCCTTTCCTGCTGAATATCCGTTTCAGCATTCTTTTGCTGTACGGGCCAACTTCAAAGGCCTTGAGTTCCAGTTCTTCTATACCGGGGAGGTCATCATCCATAAAGTTACGTATTTTCAACAGAATGAGAGAGAAAGGAGATATGTTAATATTATTACTCATATTTGAGTAACTACGCAAATTATTATATTCAACATAACTATTATGTATTATGTTCAAAAAGGCAATAGCGGATCTCAGGGCAGGAAAACCGATACTCATTTTTGATTTCAAGGATCGTGAGGGTGAAACCGATATTGTCATACCCTCACAATTTGTGAACAATGAAATAATAAGATTCTTCAGGAAACAGGGTGGTGGACTTATATGCACAACAATGAAAGAGGAAACCGCCAGAATTCTTGGTCTTCCATTTCTTGACGATCTTTACAGGAAGAGTCTTGATTTTGGAGATAGGCTTGCGGATACCACAGACATGAGGTATGATAGGACAAGCTCATTCACCGTTACCATAAACCACAGGGATACATTCACCGGGATACCGGATCAGGACAGGTCAAAGACCATATCAGAATTCACATCATTCATTTCTCAGATTGGAAAATCACCCAGTCGTGACCCAAGAGTGGAATTCTCAAAACGTTTCAGGGTTCCAGGACATGTGATACTTCTCATTGCGAGGGATGGGTATTTCTCCATGAGAAAAGGACATACTGAACTGTCAACTTACATGGTGGAGAGAGCTGGTCTTATTCCATCGGCTACCATTGTTGAAACACTTTCTGATAATGGTAAATCAATGTCCAGGGAAGAAGCAATGGAATTTGCAGCGTCCAATAATCTAAATTTTATACATGGAAATGATATAGTCTCCGAGTGGCTTGAAGACGAAAGTAATGGCATCGGGGGTATTCGATATAATACACCTGGGGCATATACACTATCTCAGGGAATCAAGAAAGTTGGGTGATAGCCTGGTGGTTGTGGTGGCAAGGGACAGTACCGCAAAAAAAAGGGGAAAGACAACGATATTTAATGAGAATATGAGGCTTAAGCTGGTATCTGAACTCAAGCCTGTTGATGAGGCTGTGTTGGGGCACCATGGCGATATGTTCCAGACTGTTGCCGAGATAAAACCGGACATAATCACACTTGGTCATGACCAGAATTTTGATCCGCAATACATAAAGCAAAGATGTCTTGAGATGGGTCTCAATGTGAAGGTTGAAAGGATTTCTAAATACACTTCGGAACAGTTTGAAAGCTCATCAGAAGTCAGGAAAAAACTTCTTGAAATAATAGAGGGTTCCCTTTGAAGATCATCGGTGTCGTTGATACAACATTCGCCAGATTCGATATGGGCCGCTCTGTTATAGACGAACTTAGCGTAACCGGAACGGGTTTCAGGATAATACGTTATACTGTGCCTGGAATAAAAGACATCCCGGTTGCTGCAAAGAAACTTATAGAAGAAAAGGGGTGCGACATAATAGTTGCATGCGGAATGCCGGGCCCAAAGCCTGTTGACAAAATATCTGCACAGATTGCATCCACAGGGATAATGGAAGTGCAGATCATGACAAACCGGCATATAATAGAGGTATTTGTTCACGAGGACGAAGCGACAGATCTGAAGGATCTTGGTATTTTATGCGACCGAAGATCAAGGGAACATGCAATAAATGCGTACCACCTTTTATTTGACCCCGAATATCTGACCAGATATGCCGGGAAAGGACTCAGGCAGGGATACGAAGATGTAGGTTCAACAGAAGAACCTCTGAATAAAGGAATTAGACATTAGGTGTATGAAATGAAAATTGGAATAGTGGTTTCTGAATATAATTACGACATAACGATGATGATGCTGGAAAGGGCAACGGAACATGCGAAGTTTCTTGGAGCAGAGGTTGCAAAAATCATGAAGGTACCGGGCACGTTTGACATACCGCTCGCTGTTAAGAAGCTCCTTGATCTACATGATATTGAGGGCGTAGTAACGCTTGGGGCAGTAATAAAGGGTGAGACTGACCATGACCAGATCATAATGCAGAATTCTGCCAGAAAAATTGAGGATCTGGGACTGGAGTACTCCAAACCAGTTGCTCTTGGAATATCCGGACCAAACCAGACCAGGTTGCAGGCCGAGGCCAGAATCGAAACCGCCAGGGACGCTGTTGAAAGTGTTGTAAAGATGATAAAGAGGTTGAATGAACTCTGATTTCAAAAATCTTATCCGTTGGAACAAGGAGAATCATTCAAAAATCATTAAAAGTTGAACGAGCATTAGACAGTTTTTGGTAGATATTTTCGAACAGAACCAAATGTGGTTGTTATGGAAGCATATGCGTTGTGTGGATGTATGCTCTCATCGCTTTCAGAAGATACCTCAATCTCAGTGGAGATCG
>JAKBSB010000086.1 GCA_021845155.1 Thermoplasmata archaeon | reverse complement strand
AACCTGTGCTCTCCTGAAGTCTTCAACTGGCTTCAGTGGAAAATCCTCCGGTATCTCCTGATATGGAATAGAGGTGTAAAGTACGTTGTCAGTGGTTTTTTCGTCAATAGGACCTGAGATGAACTGATAATTTCCTCTTGCGGTTTCGTAGTGGTACAGTGTTGAGTTGTCTTTTACGTATTTATTGACATTTTTGCCCAGGGAAGGCACATAACGGCAGAACTCCCATCCCATTGAAATATATTCCTCACCGTCAGGAACTGTCTTCTTCATGCTGGAAACATCATATCCGCCCTCGAAAAGTAAAAGGTCGAGTACCTCGATGAAGCCATTCTTCCTGGCAAGTCCCTTGGAACGGCTATTGCTGTTCTCGATCATGAGGCGGCAGCCTCCTGCTCCAATCTCTCTCGATCTTACAAGTGCATCACGCATCATGGTATTTCCTATTCCAAGTCTCCTGAAATCAGGATGCACCCTTATTGCGCTGAACCATGCGTAATTGTCAGGAAGCAGAGTAATTTTCATGAAACCCACAGGATCAGGCTTTTCAGCAATCAGTATGATTCCGTCCTGAAGAAACCTTATCCCCATTTCGTTGATGTAATCCTCGTATCCCGATATTGCAGATAACCTGCTTATCTGTTCCCAGTCTTTCTCGGTCGCATCCCTTATTGTAAAAATATCAGGGGCCATGGTTGGTTATGAGAAGCTGAAAGAAATAATGATTCATGATTTTTCCCCTTATATTTCTTCACTATCCCTGGATTTCATCTCTTTTCAGTTTGTGCGGGTATCCTCAAATCATGCAGCATTGCTTATATGATCATATTTATGAACAACCTTAATATAATAACTCCGTGGTGACCGTAGACCTCTGTTACATTTGCAGTGATATTGCCACTAAACAGTGTGCATTCTGCTACAAGCCGGTCTGTGAAGTTCACCTGAGGAAAGGTTTCATGTGCGAAATCTGCTCATCACGGAGAAATGGACTGGAAATCAAGTAATCCTGATCCTGTAACTTTTGAGCCATTCAATATCGCTTTCATAAATTCCCCTTATGTCTTTCAGGTCGTAATACAGCATGGCAAGCCTTTCAAGCCCAAGACCCCATGCGATTACATTGTCCCTTATTCCGAATGGTTTGAGCACCTCGGGACGAAAGAGTCCTGATCCTCCCAGTTCAACCTCCTTTCCATCAATATCCACAACCACATCCATGCTGGGTTCTGTGTAGGGGTAATATGCGGGGATAAAGCTCAGCTTTTCAAATCCCAGTTTCCTGTAGAATGTCCTCATTAACCATTTGAGGGACGAGAGGTTTGCATCCTTACTGTGAACCGCCCCTTCGATCTGGTGGAGTTCTGCCAGGTGTTTCCAGTCCACGCTCTCGTGCCTGAATACTTTTTCTATGGAAAAGACAGCGGAGGGTTGTTCCGGGTGTTCATACAGGTATTTTATGGTATTTACTGTTGTATGGGTCCTCAAGAGTAGCTCCCTTGCCTTGTCCTCTTTCCATGTGTATCTCCAGCCTGAGTAACCTCCTATTCCTCTTTCATGAACCCTCTTTAGTTTTGGCAGTATTTCAGGATGGTTGAACTCAATATCATTGCCGGATTTTAGGAAGAATGTGTCCTGCATGTCTCTTGCAGGATGATCCTGGGGTATGAAAAGGGCATCCATGTTCCACCCTGCATACTCCACATAATTTCCGTGCATTTCAGTAAATCCCATCTCCAGGAATATTTCCCTGATCTCCCTTATAAGGTATGTCAAGGGATGCAGTGATCCTCCCTGTGCTCTTTCAACAGGAACATTAAGGTCATAACTCCTGAACTCCTTGCCCTTCCATGTTCCATCAGCAATGATCTCTGGGGTAAGGCGTTCCAGTTTATCCGTATCACCTGATTTAACGGCCTGATCTATTCCCAGTTCATTTATTGATACAGACCTGACATATCTCTTTCTTTCGTCTATCAATCCCCTTTTCTGGAGTTCTATTACATCGTTCAGTTCAGTTGAACCTGGCTGTTCGTTTCCAAGTATCTTTAAAAGCACTTTCTTCCTGTTGCTCAATGCACATTCCAGAACCTCGTCAGGCTTGAACGAGATCTCCCCACTGGAAGGTTTTATATTGAACTTTGACAGTTGAGCAAGGGCGATTTTCCCTTTCTCCGTACCAAACAGTTCCATTACTTCCCTGATTTTAACCTTCCCGTTTTTCCTGAGAATTTCATAAAGGTTCTCTTCCGGCAAACCATTTTCCAGGTAGGACCTGCCTTCTTGAGTTATATTATAATCCTTGTACTCCACCCTTTCCACATTAATCAGCTTTTTAAAATCAAGCCAGGATACTGCACTGGATATCTCAGTAGAACTTAAATCGCAATAATCCATAAGATCAGTTTCTGGTATTTTGGCCATGCCTTTATTTTGGAGTTCCAGCAGACATTTCAGGACAATATTTTCTGTACGGCTCAGTTCCATTAATAAGATATGAAAGAACCAATTAATAATGTTTCCAGCAAAGAAATGTGATTATCAGTTTGTGGATTTCTCAGAACACAATTTTATTCATGTTGAATCAGGATGAAGATGTAATTATATTCTTAAATCATGAAATTAATAAAAAGAAACGATAAGTCCATGAGATTCACACAGGGCACCTCTAGAATGCGCCATAAATATATAATAGCCTGATTTTTTTTAGCTTATGCAGGTAGTAGTGGATCTATTTGGCTTTTTAAAAGCTTTTAAATTCTTGTGTTATACCGTAATGTTGAAAAACAGATCCACTGCAATAGCACTGGTTATATCAACCATTATGATAGTTTCTGCATTTTCCATGGTGTATGCTGGTGGCTTTTTTAACGCCACAGAAGCAAATGGAGTCATAAATGCAGCGTCTAACATCAGTGCCAGTTCAGGTCCGATTTCAAAACAACCCGTTCAAGTTTCAAATGAAAAATTAATGCCTTATATTGATGCAAAACAAATTGCATTAAACACCAACAATGATATAAAATATTTAGGTCGTCAATATTCTTCTTTATCAGGTTCTCAAAACTTATTTCCAGTTTATTTCAACCAGACTGGTTTGCCCATCGGGGATCAGTGGAATATTACAATAAATGGGGTCTCAAGACAGACTTTCAATCTTTCTTACGGTATCTATCTACCTCAGGGGAATTATGATTACACTATTCCAAATGTCGGCAATTTTTATCCGGCCGTTGACGGGGGAGTTTTCAACCTCACAACTTCTGGAGTCGCAGTCAATGTATATTTCCAGTCTTCAATGGCCGTAAACAGCACCCTGATTGTGGATAACAGTTCATTGATTCAAGGAATACACTACTCCAATGAAATGAATTCCAAGCCTTACAGTGCCATTTACAACCCGTTTAATGGTTTTTATTATGTGGCCGACATTGGAAATGGGTCTGTTTCAGTCCTGAATGGCACCACGGGAAATGTTTATAAAACAGTAAAAGTGGGATTAAGCCCCGTATCAATGACTGTTGACCCGTATAATGGAATGGTGTATGTTGCAGATTCCGCTAGTTCGAAGGTCTCCGTTATTAGCCCCAATCTGTCATTATTGGAGAATTTAACATTAATGCACAACCCAAGTTTTGTGCTGTACGATCCAGTTTCAGGTTACCTTTTCGTTTCTAACTATTCAGATAAAATAGGCGCTTTAAGTCCAAGCGGCGTGATCGCATACACTTCGTTCAATTCAGATGTACGGCAGATGGCTCTTGACAGCAATAACGGTAACGTTTTTGTCAAGACTTCCCTTGTTTCAATATATTCAGGGATTATAAACCCGAATTTAAGGCAGGTCTACTATATCAGCAGTACCGGGAAGATAATTGATGGTTTCAATGTTTCAGCAAATATTATTCCTAATTCGATTACATTTGATACTGTTCTAAACTCGCTTTATTCAGTTTCAGCTATCGACCCAACACACAATCTGATCGAAACCACGTCCAGTGGACATGTAATAGAAACATGGAATCTGGGGTACTCGCCGAATGATATCTTTTATGATTCGTATACGGGAGATATAATAATACTGAGCTATAATAGTGAAAATACAACATTATACTCATATTCCGGCGGGATGAATTTCATGGGAACAATATATTTGGCAGGTGAAATCCATGATATTGCATTCAGCAATGCAGGACAGATTTTGCCGGATAGTGCTGAAGGTGATGTCTATTCAGCCTTCCCCATAATATCAACAAGGGAAGTTTCACTAACAGAAACAGGCCTTAATTCTGGTACTGTATGGGGGTTCTCATATTCAGGCCATGTCTTTCTAACTGAATCTAGAATCATGAATTTCACAACTCTCCTTTCACCTTTGGACATTAAATTCCTGAATGTAACAGGTTATGCCGTGAAGAATGACTTCGCTGTCCCATATGGTGCTGGTTTATTCCAGTCCCTGGTTCAATATCAACGTACATATAACGTTGTAATTTCAGAGAAAGGACTTCCGTCTGGAGTCATTTGGAATGCGACTATTGACAATGTCACATATTATTCCACCATGGGAGATATAACAACTAACCTTACCAATGGCACATATTCACTTTTATTATCAAGATCGGGTGATTACTATCCTGATCCTTTGAACACAACCCTTTACATAAATGGTTCCAGTTTAAGCGAAGTAATAGCTTTCAGTGCTTCGAAATTTGCAGTAAACGTTTTCCAGTCAGGGCTTCCATTGGGATCGGCATGGTATCTTAATCTTTCAAACGGGGAACACTTTGTTTCCAAAAATCATACCTTATCGTTCCTTGTTCCAAATGGTACTTATTATTACACAATTTCTTCAGGAAACAAGACATACAGGCCATTTTCAAGTTCAGGGTCCTTTGCTGTCAATGGCGTTTCATTGAATCTGCCCGTAAATTTCACTATCGTAACTTACACTGTAAACGTTACAGAAAAAGGTCTTCCGGCAGGTGTGTTCTGGTATTTTGAACTGGATGAATATGGCAATTCTATTGAATTAGGTGGCAATTCATACATTATCAGCCTTCAGAATGGAACATACAGTTATTCTGTAAAAAGCTCTGAAAGTTCGTATTACCCTGCAGTATCTTCAGGAACTTTTTCTATAAGGGGGCATGGATTAAACCTTAGCATATTGTTCAGGGAATTGACATTCAAGGTCATCTTTTCAGAATCAGGGCTTCCCGCTGGAACATCATGGTCTGTCAACATAAGCAGTGGTTTGAATTTCAAGACTGTGGAATCATCAGCCTCCATTATGCTGCCTAATGGGACTTATGAGTATTCTGCTTCTGTGGCAAACAAGACTTTCACGCCCGTATATCCTACTGCAAAATTTGTCGTCAATGGTTCTGCGGTTACAGTGAATATGGATTTTAAAATGGTTTTGTACAATCTGACATTATCTCTCAATGCTGTTCCCACAAATACCAACTGGTCACTTTTCATAAACGGAAAAAATGTTTCGACCTTTTCGTCACCGCAAACTGTTCTCAGTCTTCCAAATGGGACCTATTCATATTCAGTTATTGTATGGAATCACATATACAGTTCAACAGCAGGAAACTTCACTATCAATGGGCAAAACGCCATATTGTATGTTCACATAAGTGAAGTGAAATATTCACTCTCGGTATATGGGAAAGGATTGCCCAGTGGATCATTATGGTATCTTAATCTTTCAAATGGTGTAAATCTGTATTCATCCAGTGATCTTATCAGCGTCCTGTTAACCAATGGAACGTACCATTACTTCCTGGGTTCAGGAAACAAGTTATTTCATCCTGTTTTTCCCGCAGGAACAATCACTGTCCAAGGATCCAATGTAACTATGACTTTAGATTTTGAGTTGACAGTTTATAATGTAACATTTACAGGGCAGAATCAGGTCAATGGAAATTGGTATGTTAACCTGACCAATGGAAATAGTTCCGGGCCGATTCAATCCGGGGCATCTCATAGCTTTGAACTTTCAAATGGAACGTATGAATTTGCAATTGGAGTTTCCAATAGTTCTTTCAGGT
>JAKBSB010000085.1 GCA_021845155.1 Thermoplasmata archaeon | reverse complement strand
AAGTTTACAGAATGAATGGTGGATCAGGTTTTCAAGGAGATTTGTGGAAGAATGCGCAAAGAAGAATGTGAAATGTAACATGGAGAGCGATGAATGGTTCTTCCAGAATCTCGATACCAACAGAACTCTTTTCTGATTATTTATGTGATTACTGAAATAGTGGATTCTTCTGTCTTACAAACCTGTTGCTCTGTAGATCGGACATGGCTTCCCTTATCTGATCCTCTGTGTTCATGACAATAGGACCATACCAGTATATATCCTCCTTAAGAGGTTTGCCTGTTATGATGAGAAACCTGAATTTGTTCTCCCCTGTGATTATTGATATCCTTCCCTCATCCCTTGACATAACCGCTGCCATACCTTCCTTCAACTGGACCTTCTGGTTCCCTCCGGTTAGTGCGGAACCCTCAATGACAAATATGATTGAGGTGTGACCCTTTTCCGGTTCATAACTGAATTCTGCTTCGGGTTCCATTCTAACATCAAAATATGACGGATTTATCCCGTAACCTCCCTGAAAGGGCCCATCTGTCCCGAGGTATTTTCCGGCCATTATCTTCACAGTTGATCCCTCCCCATTTTCCACCACTGGAGTATCCTTTTCCACAATTCCCCTGTATGTTGGATCAGTCATCTTGCTTTTTGCCGGCAGGTTAATCCATAGCTGGAAGCCTTTCAGACTGTTTGGGTTGCCCACAACCCTAACGCTTTCTTCCGGATGGTTCATATTTATGGGCTTCGGCATTTCCTGGTGGAATATTCCACTTCCTGCGGTCATCCACTGAAGATCATTGGGATAGATCACTCCCCTGTTGCCTTCACTGTCTTCATGATATGCTTTTCCCTGGATCATGTAGGTCACTGTTTCAATTCCCCTGTGGGGGTGCCATGGAAAACCGGCAAGGTATTCTTCTGGATTTTCTGAACCAAAGTTATCCAGAAGAAGGAAAGGATCGGTTATTTTTGCAGATATCTGTCCCCCGAATATTCTGTTAAGTTTTACTCCGGCACCATCCATAGTGCTTGTTCCAGAAAATATTCTATCAACATTTTTTACTCTGTATTCATTCAATTTATTAACTGTCCTGTCATACATCCTGACATACTCTCCTCAGTCAAATCTTCGGATCTTTCTGATTCATCGACCATACTCCACCACAATTCAACCGCATGAGTTGCCCAATTGCCTACGGGCAGATTGGTTACGGGGGTGTAGACGTCCAGCGCGTACCCTCCACACTGTCCGTGCGTAGGTTGCCCGGGCTATCGACAACAAATATTCATCTTTTGACACTATTTGACGTTTTCGTAGTGGAAGTTCGTGTGTATCCTCCCTGAAAGTTCGAGTTTTACCGTTTCCCCTGAGTCCCTAACACTTTCATAAGGAACTTAAGAGTAACTTCCTGTCTTCAATACTCCCAGTTGGTTGGCATTCTTATGGTCAAACAGAGAGTGCTAAGTTTTTGAGTTTGTGTTAATAGCTAATGATTGGCATTGAAATAAAATTTAAATGAAAATGTTCATTTCAAGATTGAGCAATGGACGTTGCATTGAGATAATCAACCGGCGCATAGAACGAGTATGAATTCCCATCGTAGTTGAATGTTATTGGTGTCGAACTCTGGTAATAGGCAATTGTGTAGTTTGAACCCGGGTAAACCCCAAGTGGAACATTTGATATGAATGATGACACGGTTGCTGACTCCGACTTTGCAAGGAAACTGATGGTACTGAAAAGCCCTGTTACTGTTGCCGCCATACCAGTGGCCTGGGAAATTAAATTAATGGAGTCGGCCACAATACTGGGTTCTGTTGCGTCCGCATCTGCACTGTTCAGTGCTGCAAGTGTATCCGTGATTGCAAGACCAAGGCCCAGTGACGCTGAAAAAACAGCTAGCGCATCATGTGCTTCCTTGATCACGGAAGCGGAATTTGAATATCCTGAGTAGCTGTCCCATACTGTAGATTGTGATATTGATCCTCCAACATCAAGTGTCAGGTTTCCCGAATAACTGCTCTCGAGAACCTTCTGTATTACTGTATTGACCTCGGTGTCAAGGAAGCCTGCCACCATGTTTATATTGCCATGTGTCCCAATATGTGTAATCTGACCGATAGTCCCATGACCGTCGTATGAAGTGGAGGAACTGGAGCTTGTATACTGCAGTTTTGGTGATTCAAACACATATCCTTTACCAGGTTCATAATAATACGTCTGTTCCCAGTGGTATGTGGTGGTTGTTACTCTAGTGTACTGGTTATAGTGCACGAACTCATAGGTTGCGTTCGTGATGGCAACGAATGCAGTGGTTCGGTTGACCATAATAGATTGGTTGGATGTTGGATTGGCAGGAGGAAAAGCATCATATCCGTTGGACCCAGCTATATAACCTGAGTCAAATGAGCCGTTTTCCACAAAACCCTGCGAAGGATTTGTGCTCATTGTGGATGAGTATTGTCCACTCCCAGATTCATATGAGTTAGCCGAGTTGATCCCTAATGTTGTGTTTTGAAGAAACACACCTGCACCCACATCTAACTCGGATTCTCCGTTAGTAACCCCTCTGGAGAGATGAACAGCAGTAAGAGGGAAATATCCATTTGTGTAATTCACTCCCGTTGTTGTATCATATGTGTCTGAACTGGTTCCTGTTGTTGTATAGTATCTTGTGTAATATGTAGTGGACGGTTTAACCTGTGAAGAGATGTTGCTGTTACTGTTGTGGGTTGGAATGATCTGGTAAGGTCTCCCTTGGAAATTGAGACTTATGTTGAACAGGGCATTCGAAATATACACATTGTCATGGAGGGTGAGATTCAGATCCGATCCTCTGACCAGTCTATGAAGTATCGTAGTGTTATTCACCATTACAGGCTGATGAACATTCCATGGCTTGAATGGTATGTTGTTGTAATACCCGTACAGTGATGTGGAGGTTGAATTCCAGACATTCATGGTTGCTTCAACCGTAAGGGATGGTTCATTGTGTCTTGTGCTGAGAATGCTGGACCACTGGGAGGCAATTATATAGAACATGGGAGAGAGGAAGAATCTTGGTGACGAACTGTTGAATGTAACGTTCAGAAGCTGCACGTAATATGGATTGTTTGACCTGTTCAGGCCAGACAGGGAGAAGGAACCCATACCATGCATGACAATGCCGTCTGGAACAGTGGAGAATATCTGAAGGGATATACTTGTATTATTTGCGGGTAATGAAGACGGATCCACATTGACCATGGGTCCAAGTACTGTCCTGATGTTAACATTCTTTGATGGGAGATTGATATTGCTTGAAATGAGAGAGTATGAACCAACTGCAACCAATACCACTGAGATAGCAACCACTGCTATCTTTGCAGTATTTCTTGATTTATACATAACAATAATAATTCATAATTATATTTAAGTCTGACCTAAAGGTTCATGCGAAATTTCAGTGGACCTCCGGATAAAGCTGTAAATTGCCGCAGTGGAAGTATATCGCTGTCTTGAAATGTTCCTTGTTACGGAACCCGTAAGCCATCTTTTGAATCGTTGCTATCTTTGAATTCATACCTTCTGCTACTGTACTGGTTATTCTGTAGGTGAAATACGCCATTACACCTGAGAGATGATCCCTGATCATTCCGGCTTTCTTCATTACTGGATCAAGTCTTGAGTGAGTGGCCCAGAAATACCACCTCTTCCAGAACTCCTTTGTCTCTTCCACTGTAGTGCAGTTCCACAGGTTTCTAAGATTCTCCTTTTTGGAATATGCCCTTGCAGTTTTAAGATCGGAATTCTTCAGTTCACTGAATATCTTCCTGTATTTTCTGGGAAGATTCTTCTCGGTGTAGAGCCAGATATATTTCGTTCCGGAAAGAGTGCCATCTCCACTCTTTCTCAATATGGTGTTCTCATGCTTCCTCACATCGTCAAGAATCCGTTAAAAAGTAGGTGGGACCGAAAGAAACTTTTATGTTGTTCTTCTGTCTGTTCAGTTGGTTGTTTTAGTTGATTTAACATCGATAACATTCACTTATTTTTTAATGAACTTTTAACACATAACCCTCTTGATGCTGGTTCACTTTTCCGGTGATTCAGAATTAGAGAACGGGTATTGCCACTCCATCCCCCCTTGGATCTGAACCTCCCATGGTTGATCCGTATTCTGTAAGGGCCGTAATCTGTGCATGTCCCGTCTGGGAAGAATATTTACCTACATCCTTTGTTTCAAGTCCTGAGAATCTTTTCCCATGGATAACGGATGCCAGTTCCCCTTCATAAATTAATGTATTAGGTTTCTCATATATTGTTCCGGGGAAAGCCCATCTAGGCATGTCAAGAGAGAGCTGTGGATCAAGTTTGCTGTCAATGAGGTTTCTTATGATCTGGACATGGATCTGAGGCTGGATATCTCCACCCATTGTACCAAGTGAATACCTGAAATCACCATCCTTCTCGACCATGGCTGCACAAAGCGTATGGAAAGTCCGCTTTCCTGGTTTAAGGCAGTTATGGTGCGTACTGTCAAGACTGAAATAAGACCCACGGTTTTGAAGAACAAAACCAAGAGATTTTGGCATGATGCCGGATCCAAATCCCATGTAGTTGCTCTGTATTATCGAAACGCTGTTCCCTTCTGCATCACAGATGGAGAAGTAGGTTGTATCGCCAGGGTCCACATTTTCTCCGCTGCTTCTTCCCTGTATTGACGGATTTTCAACCAGATTTCTGGCATATGACTCTGAGAGAAAACCAGACGGAAGCTTTAGATGATCCGGATCGGCAATGAATCTGTTTCTCCAGTCATATGCGGTAATTCCTGATCTGACTATATCTTCCATGGACGGTTCATGTCCCCCGGGAATTTCATCCTCAATCTCCTGGATCATATTGAGCCATAATAGTGCGGTAGCCGCCTGAGAATTAGGATTGGTCTCGTAAACCCTGTGTCCATGGTAATCAGTGTGAAGGGCTTTTGAAACCGTAACACTGTGCCTCCTGAAATCTTCGGATTCCATGATAACACCTGTGCCGTTAAGCCCATTTATTATCCTGTCCGCCAGATCACCGTCGTAGAATGAATCCGGACCATCTTGCGATATTAATGAAAGTGTCTCTCCAAGATCCTTCTGCCTGAAAATCTCACCCGGCATGGGAGTTCTCCCACCCGGTCGGAATATCCTGTTCCATTCACTGAACTCAGTGAAAACCCTTCCTGTGGCTTCGATTGATGATGAATAGTTGTGAGTTACTGGAAATCCGTTAAGAGCAAGATCAATGGCAGGCTTGAGGAGATCCTTAATTTCCATGGTGCCGAAGTCCCTGTTCAGTGTCTTCCACATTGAAACAATTCCCGGAACCGTAAGGGCAGAATCAGGTCCGCGGCTTGGCAGGATCTTCAAGCCACGATTTGTAAAATAGTCGATATCTGCCTTTCCAGCGGATCTCCCACTGCCGTTGTAGTCCATGATCTCCTTTCCGTCCATCCTCACAAGGGCAAACATGTCCCCTCCGAGACCGCAGAGGTTGTTCTGTGTTACGCACAGAGCTGCACTGGAAGCTATGGCAGCATCCACAACATTGCCTCCATTTTCAATGATCCTTGAACCTATCATTGATGCCTGAAGACTGGATGTTGCTGTTACTCCCTTCATTGACATTGCGTCTGGTCTGGTTCTGAAAACATTACTGCTACCTGACATTTTAAGACTGTGATTGCATGTCACGATTGCCTAAGGATTTTTCCTATAAGCTCCAGTGATAACCACGAACTCTACCATTCCATCCTTTTTTTGAGATTGCAAGTGAGTGGGTTCACAGATTTTGTATTTGTTCGCGATTCGGTCACCTCAAGGATGCTGCTCTTTATTCATTGGATCATTATGTACAACGGAAAAGCGATTGAGTTGATGAGGTACCCATGAAGCATATCAATCAGTGAATGGCATGGGTAAGCCAGCACAGTGTGTACTGTTTCTCTTCCATGGTTACAATGCACTTACCATGATTATGTTAAAAGATGGAGGGAGAAAACGTAAATCTTAGTTTCCGCACTTTTTAGATCGCTTATTTTTTTATTTTCTCGAAGGCTGCCAGACTGAGTTTCTCCACTTTATTGATGATCTCTTCCACCTTTCTCATGTTGCT
>JAKBSB010000084.1 GCA_021845155.1 Thermoplasmata archaeon | reverse complement strand
AAACTATTTTAAAAACGGCGGATTCAAAAGTTTACTGGTACGGGAAGGATGATGCAAGAAAAAAGAGGAAAATGGGTCATGTGAATCTCCTCGCCGATAGTGTTGATGACCTTAAGGAGAAGGTGGAAAAAACCATTCAAATGCTCTATCCTGATGGTGTGTCCAGTTACCTGTGATGGCACATCCTGCTTAAGGGAATCAAAGTATAACCACAGCCTGAACCCCGGGAACGTTTTTCATCTCCGGAAGGAGACTGGATGGTATCCTGCTGTCGGTTACTATGAGAGCTTTCGGCTCAGACACCAGTTCCGGATCGTCCACTATTACCTGCCTGATGCTGATATTCTCCCTTGCTATAATGGATGCTATAGATGCGATTATGCCTGTTTTGCTGGCAGATTCTGGAACGATCTGAATCACGCCCATTCCCATGTCCGAACTGACCTTTCCGAGATTTGCCACTGGTTTCAGGTTCTGGAAAAAATTTTTGAGAGAAGGATCCGAGATGATCTTGTTCAGGACCTCTAGAACTACACGCCTGTCAATTGATAACGATCTGGCGAATGACGCTGCAGTTATAATTACATCATCGCACCTTATGGTACCCTGTCCATCTAAATTTGGGATTACACTGAGACCCAGACGTATAATCTTCTCTATAACTTTTGTCTGGGATGGATAACCGTCAAATTTGTTCCTCAAGTATTCCCACATATGGCTAACAATGTGAAGTTAAGACAAAAATGTTTCTATTCCCGGAATTGATGAGTTGAAAATAACCCATGTACCTTTTTTTCATTAATTGACGTAGGCAAGATTCACAGCGAAACAATAAAAAACTGTTTTCAGGATGTTTCTGGGACAAGATTCATCCCGATGGATGTCTGTACCATCAGGAACCGTCCATTATACCATCTTCGGAGAGCTGTATCACCGTTTCTCCCTCAGGCAGATATGGTGAGTCTATCAGCCTGGCAATCCTCTTGCCACCCTTGCTTTTTCTCAGGTATATCCGGAATGTAGCGGTATGACCCACAATGTTCCCTCCTATTGGCGTCATGGGGTCTCCGAAGAATATGTCAGGTCTTGCGGAAACCTGATTTGTGACCGCTATTACGGCATTGTTTATTGTTCCGAATCTAAGCAGATCGTGCATATGTCTGTTCAGGAGTTGCTGTCTTTCAGCGAGAGACCCTCTCCCCATGTATTCCGATCTGAAATGTGAAGTCAGGGAATCCACCAGCAGGAGCTTTATATCAAACTCCTTGGAGAGTTCAGCGGCTTTTTCGCCCAGAAGTATCTGATGATGTGAGTTATATGCCCTTGCAACATGAATCCTCTTCAACACCAGATCCGGATCAAGCCCCTTGTATTTAGACATCTGAATTATCCTCTCTGGTCTGAATGTATTCTCAGTATCGATTATGAGCACATCGGAATCAAAACCTCCATTTTCAACTGGAGTTGTTGCATTCACAGCTAGCTGAAGCATTATCTGGGTCTTGCCGGAGCCAAATTCACCGAAGAATTCCGTTATTGATTGTGTTTCCAGGCCTCCTCCAAGAAGATCATCAAGATTCTTACTTCCAGTAGTGAGTTTCTTGATCAATCTCCTTCTTTCAAGTATCTCCTCGCCTGTTTCGAAATTTCCCACGTCGGCATATTTCCTTGCAGCCGCGATTATCTTTACGGCCGCTCCCTCCGCGATGCCCCCTATTTCCGACAGATCTTTTGGAGATGCCACCGCCAGGGTCATTATATCGTCGTATCCGTTTTCTCTCAATTTCTCAGCAGTGGCTTCTCCCACTCCCGGCAAGTCCTCGATAGTTATCTTCTGTTCTTCTTCCTCTATTTTTTTTGTTTCTGCCAATTTAATACACCTTTTTTCCTATTCCCAATGTTTCATCTGTAGTCCTGATCGACTTATCCCGTTCCGAAAGCTGGAACATGGACCTGACCGCGTCAACGTTCTCAGGTATGACGTCGCTCTCCTGATGGACAGCCTGAATGTAGCTTGCAACCCTGTCCCTTACGCTTACCGATTCCACCCATACGGCTATCTCGTAAAGATCCGATCTGTTCAGTGATCTCTCCTTTGCTATTTCCATCACCTGAGCTGTAGACGAGACACCATCTTTTCCCGACACGGGCAATATTCTGTTATAGTTTGAAAATGCAGAGAGCAACTCCTCCTTTGAGGAATTCTTCTTCATAACAGCCTGAACCGAATGAACATGCATAAGCGTTGTCGGGACCTTCACTGCAACTGTGTTCACTTCACCTACACCCAAAACGGTTTTTAGATCAGGAGCATGATGTGACGGAATCTTGAGGCCTGGTTCTATTGCATTCATGGGCCCCTTTTTGTGATCATTTGGATCTGTCCCTCTTCTCACAAGTGTTGCGTTAACACTTTCAATACCAAAATCCTGAAATATTGGATAAAGCGTCCTTGCAAGTCCAGTTGTGTTGCATGATACAACGCGGACGAAATCTTTCCCCCATGAATCACTGTAATTGGAATATGCATTGAAACTTGCCTGGACGATGGAATGTTCCTCTCCCCCCTGAAAAACTGCTTTGACTCCTGATTTTTCGTACATGGGTTTATTTTTCCTGCCCATCCCCTCGGGTGTGGCATCCACAATAATATCAGAATCTTCAATTAGATCTTCAATGGTTCCTGAAGTTTTTATCCCTTGATCCTCAAAGATTTTAATTTTATCCTTTTCCGGAACGAATATATTGAAGTTTTTGCTGGCAATCCTGGACATGAAATCCGGATTTGATTTCACAACACCAGAGACTGTCATATCTTTCTGGACCGATATGGCATATGCCACTCTTTTTCCTATCGTGCCATAACCATTGATTCCGACCTTGATCATTTCCACTTACTATGTTTTCTCATATTATAAAGATATTCCATGCATTTGCAAAATGAGTGAAATGGGTTAAACTAAAGGCTTCAACGAATATGGTCGGGTTACTGTTATCTGTTTTCCATGCATTTTTCATGGAAAATATTTTTCAATACATGTGCACTTGTGGTCATTATGGCTAAAAGTACACTTAGTGTACTAATTGGTATTATGATCATAACGATGCCTGCTGTCTTTATTTCACCGCAGAGTCCAGCACTGGTATCCTATTCTGGGGTTCATGATTTCTACAATTTCACTGGCCTCCCTTCCGGAACAACCCCCACTGGAAATAGCTGGATCGATTTCAGGGCAGTAAACTCCACTTCAGGTTTCGGATATTCCATCAAGAACACAGCGTATGGAAACGCACTCCATATCACCTCTGTCAGCACCACAATACGTTCGTACCTTGACATGCAGGTAAACTTTTCAATGCCGGTCTCCGTCTCATTTTATTTTATGTGGAACGACACTGGATCTTATCTCTATAGATACGACCACATATACTTCCTGTCGGGAAACGGCAATCTTCTTGAATACAGCTTCGGAGTCAGAAATGATGTACTGGAGTCAGGTTTCAACACCTCCAATGGTGGTGAAGTTTCGCCTTTTGTTCCAGTTCATAACGATATCTACCGGGCAGATGTGTCATTTGACCCGTCACTTGATTCGATGTCGTTCAAGATTGAGAATGAAAACACGGGAAATGTGGCATTCCCAATGTTTTTCAACAGTATCAGCCAGAGAGACACCGGCAATCTTTCCGTTCTCTTTGGGGGACTGGTTTCGTCAGTCTATATATACAATATTACTGTTGATAAGAACCAGAACACCGATTTCACTGGCAATACCGCAGGAAACTTCATGTATCAGTCCAATTCCAGTCATCTCAGTTCCGCGGAAAATCCATATTTCGGAAATGAGACACACCCTTTGCTTGACATCCCTCTGAACACGGTTATTTATATAATGGAAAATGGTTCTGTCGCCGGTTATAATTACTTTGACCACAGATCATTCATGATATCACAGTACCAGAACGGCACCTTCCTGAAAATGGAAACACTTCAGAACGCTTTTTACTACTACATTTTTTGGTTTCACAGCAACAGTTTGCAGATGCAGATGATAAACAGGACAACCCTTTCCCTTCAGAATGCAACTTTCAATGGGGATTTCTCAGGTTTCAGTTCGCTTATTTCTGGTGGAAATATTGTTCTTTACAATTATTCAGGATACCTGTACGGTATTAACACATCGAATCCTGGAAACCTGGAATACACCGGGTTCCTTCCCTCCGGATATTACATAATTGGCATATCTAAGCAGAATGCTTCACTCAACTTGATTGCCTCCAACGGAACAGAGATCAACCACTACAGGGTCCTATTACCTTACCTTTCTTACACAGAGACGCTTGAACAGAATCTTGGCAATTACTGGAGGGGATTTACTATGAAGCGTTCAGTTCATGGAAATACCGGAGACATGGCCATCATGATTCCTAATTCCTTCAGTCTGAACAGCAATCTTTTGATAGCCGGAGAATATACTTATGATGTTTCACCCAGCGTGAGTGTACTCAGTTCGGGGAGCAGTTCAGTGCCTATAAAAAATGGGAACAACCTCTCCATATTGGTTGGAAATGAAATTTATGGTACGGATGTCAACCTGACTTCAGTAAGCAGTACAGCTTATTTCATGAGTAATGGTTCGGCCGGTGTAGTTTTAACCAACGGAACGATAACTGTATATCACTCTGTAAGAAACTACTACTCACCCTACCTGGATAGGATTTCAGGCATAAGTGTCTATAAAAATGAAGGTTTTCTGTTCAATGTCACATCTTTTCTCCCATACACCCTGAAAGCCTCCCTTGGAAATGAATCGTTCGACCTGAATAACCTGGACTTTCTCTCTCTTAACCTGACATCGATCTCAAGCGGTGTTAAGGTACTAAAAGCGATAATTGCCAATACTGCTGGCTATACGTACTATTATAATTACAGCTTCGTGGTTGACAATGGAATCCCTGATGCCACTATTACTCCTTCACCAGATTCCTACGTGTCACAGAATGCAACTTTTTCAGTTTCAATAACTGACAATGTTACCATAGATTATGTCAATTTAACTCTCTTCAATGCTACAACCACCTTTCACAGCACAAAAATTGATTTTTCCCCTGATTTATATGGTTTCACAGGTGACCTGAACATAACCCTTCTGATCATGGATGATCTGGGGCACAGTTTTACGAGGTACTTCAATTTTATAGTCATGAATGAAACCTCTGCCGGATTCTCCTGGAACCTGGAAAACGAGAGTTATTTTTCTACTGCGAATCTGCATCTGATCTGGGTTCCTGTGGCAAACGTATCGCAATATTCCATATTTGTCACCGGGGACACCAGTGAAACATTTGAAACCACGGGCACAGGGATGAACATCACTCTGATGAATGGGCATTATTCAATTGCCATTAAGGGTAAATTTCTGGATGGTACAGACACTATCCTTGGAAAATCTGACATTACCGTAATAACTTACAGGCCTGAGATTCTCATTTCAACTGGAAATACAACATATTATTCATTCCACGGTAACTCAGTGAATTCAACCTTTGAAATGAACGTGTCTTCAAACATAACCTCAGACATAACAATTAATGGTGTCCTTCCAGATGGCACTTCGTTTCTCCTCACGCATGGGGAGACCAGCATCAATGTATCCATAGGAAAAAATTTTCCCTATTATTTCAATGGGATCTACAGATTCATGATCAGATCTGTAAGCCTCAGCGGGACTTCAAATTCAACCATTTTCAGTATAAATGTAAACAACACAGTACCGTCATTTCCTACATTCAGTGAAGAAATATATACCAACAGAAGCAGTATAACACTTCCGTTCCCCATTTTATCGGGATTATTTTACTCTGCAGGAGTGTCAGTAAATGGCACTCTTGAGGAACATGATCACCTGGTTGGAAGGGAACTGAACCTCAGCGAAGGCCAGGGTTCCTACCTTATAAATTTCTCAGCATACAGCAAGAGTGGAAACCATGTCAATTCTAAAATGATCGTCAATTACTACTATTCTCCTCCAGCAGTTATGCTGCAATTGTCACAGATTAAACTTATTAATGTCAATCACACCACATTGCATTATCTGATCAGTGATAGAACACCACTGGAAAAGCTTGTTCTCCATGTGGGCAATACAACA
>JAKBSB010000083.1 GCA_021845155.1 Thermoplasmata archaeon | reverse complement strand
CGCATCGACAAAAGAATGAAGTCCTGACAAATCAATGCTAATTCTATACCTCATGGATAATTGCCCTCTTTCATTCAATGAGGGTTCTTTCTCAATTATACCTGCAGTAACTAATATGCGTAGATGTTTTTCTATTGATGATCTATGTTTGTTAAGCCTTTCTGCAATATCACCTGGATTCGTGTGTCCTTCCGAGATCATATCTAGAATCTCAAGTCTTGTGGAAGATGCTAGAGCTGAAAGGAATTTCTCTTCTTGTACATAATCTCTCATAGTGTTAACCTACCCGAAATTATCCTATAGCAACAATTAGGTTATAATTGTTGCCAAAAGGTGAAAATTTATATGAGATTGCTGGAAAGTTAAATATATCACGGCATCATCTTTGGGTGACACTGATGAGATATCTTATAGACACTGATGTAAAACTTATTGGCCTACAATCGCCAGATGGTCCAGTTTCTGCAGGCAAAACATTTGATAATTTGGAGAGAAAGCTTCCTTCGTTGAAAGGGAGAAAATTCTATGGACTGTCGAAACTGGAGGGGGATCACCTGACATATTTTGCATGTGTCAAGGTTCAAGAAGAAGATGCAAGCAAACTTGGATTACAGGAAATAGTACTGCCAAAAGGAGAATATGAGAGAGAGGTAATAATAGATTGGGAAGAACATATCGACCGGATATCAGAGCAATTTGAGAAAATGGAATCTAAGAATATAGTTGATCCTCAGAGATTCTTCGTGGAATATTACAGGAGTCGAAAAGAACTTATCCTCATGGTCCCAATCAAGTGACTACAGAAAGGCAGTCAGCACGCCTATATGAAACATTGTTATGTGTCTATCTACAAATTAAGCTTCACGTGTTGTGTTCTTAGACCTAAATTTGCTTGATTAGTTCCTGGAGATATCCGTATATACTTGAGGCATGTGAGGTAAGGAGAGAGGTTGCTCCAGATTCGGTGACAATCTTTCTGAACGCATTGTGCGAGGGCGGATAAGGCTCACCGGGTGTAGGAAACCATTCAGGGGCAATAAGTAACCTATTGTCTGTTGTTCCAACAGCAATATCGCAATTATTTCCACTTCGTTTCCAGCAACAGAATACACTATCCTCCAAGCGTTGGGTAGATTGTACTTCCACAGGTTATTAATGTCATAATCCCGCACGTAGGATTTTGGTATCTGTTGTTTTGGTATTTGAATTCCGCAGAAAGGATTTGCCTTAATATCATCTGTCGCTCTTTCCAGAAACTTCTAGAGTGGGAGGTTGTCGGTCTTCACCTTGAAGTATGCTCGCTGGATATCTTCATCCGCGAACGCCACAGTGATCCTTTTATCGACACTACTTAAGCACCAGCTTGACATCACTGTACTTCCCTACTAGATCTGGATCCCACACCCAGATTATCTTACCTTTATTTTGGACAATCTTCCCTGAATCTTCCAGGTACGAAATGATTAGATTGAACGTTTGATACATTACTTTCTTTTCCAATGAAAGCCAAAGCTGCCTCTTTGATGGAGATTCCTCCGATTTCCTCAGAGTATCTTCTACCATGAGAACGGTATCTAACCTCGGATAGGGGATAATTGGTTTGCTTCCCATGGTAATATATGTTCATATATAATATATAGACTTATACAATTAACTGGTAATCAGAAATGAGCTGCCATTATACTTGCAGAATTCCTTTGTTCGGGATAGTCCATCCCTTTGTTGAATAACTTATCGCAAATGTTTAAGGAGATGCGCCAATATAGAAGCATGGGGAGCAATGCTCTGAAGTTCACAAGAGATGAGGCATTACTGGACATATTCCAACTTCTTAAAATATTGACAGAGGCACACCCAGACCCTTTTATGAATTTTGGTTCACAGGTTAAGTTTTACATTAGGGTTAATGACATTATACGTAACTTACCAGAAACTCTGGACATAGCACAAATGTATATGGTGGCATGCAAAATTACAGCACTCTTAGGAGATGGCCATACATTTATGGATCGGTTAAATTGCCCCAAAGGTCGAATCTGGCTAGAACTGGAACCGATCGAAGAGAAGCTTATCATTATGGGTGTGTACGAAACCAAGTGTACCAATCTTATTGGGCAGAGTATTCTGGCCGTGAACGGAATTCCAATAGAAGAGTTGTCATCTAGACTCCTTGAGATTAGAGGTGCAAATGGAATGTACAGTAATCTTGTCCATCTTGCAGATGCGCTTATAGATCCGTGCATGATTTCATTTCTTACTGGAAATGGCTCTCGCAATATGGACCACATAACATACACTCTGATATCTCAAGAGGACAATTCAATACAAAAGATTACTGTCCATTGCAGCCCAGAAGTTCCAGGTATGCTAATAGAACATCACTCACTGAATTTTCCAGTATCTCTGGAATCGGACATTTCATATGGAATACTTGAAGATAGAATCGGATATATCAGAATAGATTCCATGAGAAAATACAGGGAAAGCTATGAATCACAGCTGAAATTTGGGGCAAGCAAATCCTTCCTGAAAGAACTTCTTGAAAAACAGGGAATAGAAACCAACGGGAGGATTGAGGAAATAATATCTGGAATACCTTCAGCCTCTGAGGCTATTACTGACCTTCTTCAGCTAATGAATGAGAAAGGCATAAAGGATATAATCGTGGATCTACAGAAGAACAGTGGAGGCAACTCTTATTTAGCGCATATTTTAGCTTATTTCCTTTATGGAAGCAGATCCTGGAAAGTGGATGAAGGATATGACATAGAAAGGCATTCACAATGGTATAGAAGTCAATTTCACCTTAAAAATAATACGGAAACCTTTGATGGGTATACTTTTCAGGAAATGAATAAATGGCTTGCAGGAAAGAGAGGATTGAACCCCGAAGAATGGAAAGAGATAGTGGGGTTGTCACAGACTTTCACGAAATATGAGAAACGTTACACCTCTGTCACTGGAATAAGGGCATACGTACTATGCTCAGCCTGGACATTTAGTGCCGGTTTTGACCTCTTATCAATCCTGAAAAAATGTGGGGCAACTGTAATTGGAATTACACCTTCTCAAGCTGCCAATGCATTCACCAACACCATTCGTTTTTCCTTGACTGTTTCAGGACTCAAGGGGTGGGTATCGTCAAAATTAATGCTAAAATTCCCTGAAGAACCTGTATTTTACAACATCAATCCCGACATTCCTATAGGCATGGAAAATTTCAAAAAACGCGGGTGGGATTCAGACACGATCCTGCTGGAAACTATAAGTCACGTACTTTCAGTGGCAGGCAAACAATAGTCATTAAAAATTCGTGTTCAAACTAACATCGCGTTCGATAAGGAATCTGCCGGAAAATGGCATTTTGCAGAGTAGGTTAATTTCATAGAAATTGTGATTCTTCGAATAGCTAAACCTACACAATTAATTTGCCATAATGCATAAAAGGATAGGTAGGGTGCAGATTATTTAATTAAGTGAATACTGTACCGGCCCCTGATTGCTTCAAATAAAACTAGACTATAGAATGTAACCCGCAACTTCAATTAACGACATTGCCGCTGCAGTAACGCCGAAGCCAAATATTGCCATACCTGCAATCCGTCCAATCCATTCCATGACATTATTGCTCAACTTTGTCCGGATCGTGCTGATGAAGGTGCTGAGTGCCAGCCACCATAGCATGGACCCGCTGAATACACCTGCAATTATGAATGCCGAGGTATACACAGGATCTGAGGAGGATGCAAAACCAATTGAAGCAAATACTGCCACAAAAAGAAGAATAGTCATGGGATTTGTTAATGTCAGGGCCAGTGTTGAAAGATAATTCCATTTCAGGTGATTCTTGTTTACAGCTGATACGTAGCTTACAAACGGTCTTCGAACTGTTCTCAAACCAAAGTAGCATAACGCGATCCCTCCGAACATCTGTATCCAGATATGATCAGATAACAGTACGCCGGAAACCACTGCCAAACCAAAGGCTGCTGCTGCGCCATAGAAAGCATCTGCAGTGGCAGCGCCAAGTCCACTGGTTATGCCAGTGATCTTTCCGTATCTAATGGTGCGTTGGATACAGAGGATTCCTATAGGACCAACTGGCGCCGCTATGGAGAAACCTATGAGAAGTCCCTGCATGAATATGTACGGAAGTGGCACTTAACTTCACCCAGAATTGTGTGAACCTGAAGATTGCATATTGTTTGTTTCCTCAAGTTTTAGAGGGATTCGAATTGTTTCCTTCGCAGTACTCAGAACAATGGTTGTGCGAGTCCTTATTACTCCGGGTATCCCCTTCAGTGCGTCATTTACAACAAAATCAAGATGCTTGTTATCTCTGCATCTTATCTTGAGGAGATAGTCGTAGTCCCCTGCAATATGGTGGCATTCCTGAACTTCTTCTAGAATCTTGACGCTTTCCAGAAATCCTGTCCTGTGATGAGGGAGATCTATGTTGACCGCAACAAAGGCAATTACATGGAGGCCCATTGATTCTGCATTGACATTTGCCGCGAAACTTTCAATTATCCCCGCTTTCTGTAGCTGGTGAACCCTTTCTGCCGCCGCTGGAGCCGATAATCCCAGTTCGTCCCCCAATTCTTTCCAGCTGATTCGTGCGTTACCCATCATTAGATTTATTATCTTCATATCCAATGTATCAACAGTCATATACATATTATTACAAAGTAATATTTATACATTACTTAGCATATGTAAGAATATTCTGGAAATCCCGCACGTATTGAAAATGAGCAGGGATAAGAAACATGTCTGGTTATTATCTTTCTGGATTTCGGAAGGCCAAAGACTTCAATTACACACTGACATACACCGGCTTTTCCATGATAAGAGGCATGAGAACAGAAGACATAGAAAAGATACCTCAAGACCATCATCCAGATAAACAAGACCAAGAATTACCGTGGAAAAACCTCATAGAAGCGATGTCAAATCTATTTATTCTGAGCAATCTCATCAATAACAGCCCTGAACACTAAACCGACAGACATCAACTAACATACATATGACCGAAATGTTGGTATTCGATGACAATTATCAAAGGATAGGTATCCGGAAAATTACTGACAAAGCCCTATAAGAATTTCAGCAAGCTCCCGTGGTTTGGATACCATTGAGTAATGTCCAGATTCCATGGTGGCATATTCCTCGTCTTTGTACCTGCTCCTTATTTCTCCTTTGAATTTTCGATCTCTGGGGCAAAAAATGAATGCTTTTGTGATTTTGTTATAGTCCGGTGAAAGTGATATTACATCCTGGAACATCTTTATTGGTTGAGGGACCACTTTCGACATCACCCATTCCTTGTCGTCCTTATTTATGTCAAACGCCATGTTCTCCAGCATTTTATAAGTCAGGGGCCATTTCAAACCGCCTCCATTATCATTACATTCTTCCAGAACACCGTTCTCAAAACATTGTGCAATGTTATGCACCTGTCCTGTTCGCAGCGTAGGCAGTCTCAGTCGAACCTGCTTCAGGGATTTCAGGTTTATCTCTGATGTACAGGTATTCATCCTTCATGGACTGCCAAGAGGCCGACGCACTCACGGGGAACGGATCTCCGCAAAGATCGATGCCACGGTGGGTTATGGTCAGAGAGGCCAGCCTGTCCCTGTCGTAGTCCCGATCACAGTTGTTGCATCTGGATATCTTCCACGTTGGGTGCTTTACCTTTTCACCGCATACGGGACACTCTGAGGAGGTCCCTCGTGGATTCACATATACTGTCTTCATTGGCGATTTATTTATGTATATGGCGGATACCTTATCAGCCTCTATCAGATCCAGAAGTTCAATAAAACCTTTCCTGTTAAACTTCATTCCGCTCCTTATGTCTGAGACAACATGGGATTCCGGTGATACTGTCTGCAATTTCTGTATCTGCCTGTCCAGATCGGCTTTCTGATCATGTGAGGATACCCTTGCATAGATGAAAGACATCCTGTTATTTTTTATGCCGAGTATACGATTGATCTCGCTCTCAGGCACACGCCGGAAGTTGTTTGAGAGCCTGATGCACCTGATCTTGCCTTCCCTGTCCCACTTCCTGAGTGTGTTCGGATTGAGTTGGAGTATTTTACAGGCATCCCTTATTGTATAGAGTTTTCCCATGATATTTATGACAACATATTA
>JAKBSB010000082.1 GCA_021845155.1 Thermoplasmata archaeon | reverse complement strand
AAACCAAGGGGGAGAAACTATCCCCAATTCCGTGAAGGCAGACGTTGAAAGGAGAATTACTGAACTTGCTCGGAATGAGTTTCCCGGAAAATCAATACGGATGGGGTTTCGGTTCAGGAAACAATTCTGTTACGTGGATGCCTATGAAACGCCCAATGGCAAAGATGCAGATCCTCCCAACAATTGGAAAGGAAAGAGGGAAGAATGGATCCAGTACTGCACTAACTTGCCCACCCATCTATGCAGGCTGCGATATTTCGGAGATGACCAATTGTCATTTTGTTTTTATACCTATAGCAACGAAAGGTACGAATTGTCCGTTTTTCCACAGACTGGAAATTTTTTTGGCACCCCAGAGATGGCTTTCATGGTATCATCGGTTTACCTGCAGGAAAGATAGGGTATGATAACCACTGATGTTACAAAGAACAACCCACAAGAAATTTTTGTGATCCACGGAAGTTATGCAATCGTTGGAACGGATCAGTTATTCTTCTTCTGGGCAGAAACCACCGCCAGGAGACGTTCCAGGAAAGAAGGTGTACATCCATTCTCATGCACCGCCATAGAAACAAAAAAGCTTCTCTCCACACTTGGATTTCATTCTGGTTCCAAAATTAGGGATCTGAAGATCGAGGGATACTTTCCATCCTCTCCAGTAGGGCCTGTCCCATCCGGTGAAATGGAGGGGTTGATCAGTGCATACGATGGTGAAAACGATCCTGAAATCAGTATGAAGGAATGGCAGATAGCAGGAGTGGGTATGGAAATGCATGAGGCTTTTGAGTTCATATTACATGCCCACTTCCAGGGATCAATTCTCATGGGAAAAGATCTTAAATACTGGCAGTCAGCCAGTGCCTTTGCTTTTAATTTAATGATGGATATGAAATTCATTCCCTCTGTTTCGGAGGAGGGAGCGGAACTAAAATCCAGATGGATGCCGGTTCTCGAAACATCTGAAGATCAGAACCTCTTCAATAATATTTTGAGGAGCATGCCCGGTTCATGCCTTGCATTCATCCACGGTAAGATGAACGAGGAAACTCTTCTCAGGAATTTCTTTGCAACGGTTATAGATAAGACAGCTAGGAAGTTATTGGCGTCTTCAGTCTCAGGAATTGATATCAGGCACGCCTCCGACGTTATGTTGTGGGCACTGTCCCTATCCAGGGAAAACTCTACATTCTCTTATAATAGAAGCCTATCCATCCAGAAGATTTCCGGCTGGGCAAGAAGAATCCAAAGCGCATCGGAATTCCCAATGAGACTTGCGTTCAACCTGATACCCCCTGATAATGACGATGTGGAGTGGGTCCTGAAATTCATGCTCCAATCCAAGAGTGACCCAAGCCTGATCCTGCCCGTGGAGGACGTCTGGAAAGGCCATCGAACTGAAGCAAGCACAATAATAAGGAAATTCACTGAATATCCAGAGGAGTTTCTTTTGCAGGCAATAGGCACTGCTCAGGCTGTTTATCCTCTCATCAGGAAGAGCCTGATGGTTCCAGCCCCATCCCAACTAACTCTACATCCAGAAGAGGTTTACGATCTTCTGAACAACTACAGTGTTCCCCTTTCATCTGCGGGATTTGGCGTCCTGTTTCCTGACTGGTGGGGGAAGAACAGAGGTCGGTTAGGCCTTAAGGTCACCGCTAAGCCCTCCCCCAATGTCGGAACTGGGAAGGTTGGGCTTCAGGCCCTCGTTTCATACGACCTCGAAATAGTGCTTGACGGTGAGATAATTTCTGAGTCTGAACTGGATAAATTGTCAAGGTTGAAATCACCTCTCGTCCAGATTGGTAAAAAGTGGATCGAGATTGACAGGGAAAGACTCAGCAGAATTCTGAAGTTGCTTAAGACAAGGAAGAACAAGGTACCTCTTGTAGAATTGCTCTCAATGGGAACTGATCAGGATTCAATTCCCGTGGTTGACATTCAAGGAGAGGGATGGGTAGGAGACCTGATTGAAGGAAAATCAAGAGTATCGGAATTTCCTGTTCCTGCAGGTTTCAAGGGATCATTGAGGGAATACCAGAAGCATGGAGTTTCATGGATCAAGTTCATGGTAGATGTGGGTCTGGGTTGCTGTCTCGCCGACGACATGGGTCTTGGGAAAACCATTCAGATTTTGGCTTTCCTCCAGAACAGGAAGAAATCCGGGCAGAAGGGTGTGACGCTGGTTGTATGCCCAACATCCGTCATAAGCAACTGGGTGCATGAGATCGGGAAGTTTACGCCCAAACTGAAATTTCTTGTCCATCATGGCACAATGAGGGCCAATGAAAACGATTTCATCAATGTGGTTCCCGAGTACGATCTGGTGTTGACATCATATTCTCTTCTCACCAAGGATCAGGATTTCCTGTCGAAGGTAAGGTGGGATGGTATAATTGCGGACGAAGCTCAGGCAATCAAGAATTATGGAACAAAACAGAGCAAGGCCATCCGCTCACTTCAGGCGGAGTTCAGAATTGCCATGACGGGCACACCCATAGAAAACAGGCTCGACGATCTTCGTTCCATATTTGAATTTATCAATCCTGGATTCCTGGGCAACGAAAACAGTTTTAGGCAAAGATTTACACTTCCAATTGAACGTGAGAAGAGCAACGAAGCATCATCCAAGCTCAACAGGCTTGTGAACCCATTCATTCTCAGGAGGGTGAAAACTGACAAAAAGATCATATCCGATCTGCCCGAAAAGAATGAGATGAAAGTTTTCGTGCCAATCACGAAGGAACAGGCCACGTTGTATCAGGCGTCTGTGGAGGGTATGATTTCTTCATTGAAAAATAAGGATGGCATTGCAAAGAAAGGGATCATTCTTGCCACAATAACCAAATTGAAGCGTCTCCTGGATCACCCTTCACTGGTTTCTGGAGATCTGGATATACGCATTGAACGATCACAGAAAATGCTCAGGCTCCTGGAAATGCTGAACGAGATTCTTGAAGACAACGAAAAAGTATTGATCTTCACACAATACGTTGAAACGGGGAAGATAATCAAGGAGAACGTCATGAAAAGACTGAATCATGAGGCCATGTTCTTGAGCGGAAGCACTCCAAGAGGTATTAGGGAGCAGATGGTGAGGAGGTTCCAGGAGCCAGGAGGACCCATGGTTTTCATCATTTCAGTAAAGGCGGGTGGGTTTGGAATCAACCTTACGGCGGCTTCCAATGTGATACACTTTGACAGGTGGTGGAATCCCTCCGTGGAAGACCAAGCCACGGACAGGGCTTACAGAATTGGGCAGTCAAAGAACGTGAATGTGTATAAATTCGTTTCCACTGGAACCATAGAGGAAAAAATAGACGAGATCATAGAGGGTAAGAGCACCCTGAGGAACAAGATAGTTGCTGCCTCTGATGAGTCATGGATAACTTCTCTCTCCGGCTCGGATTTAAAGGAAGTTTTCTCATTGAGGAGGGATCAGATGTGGGAGGATGATCAGTAATGCCCAAACGCAAGTATTATGGAGACAATTATGGTTCATATCCTTCATACCCAAGGACATCACGTATAGAGACAAAGGGTGGAATGCAGGTGAAATCCAGGGGCGGTGAAATTGCCCAGAAGTGGTGGTCGAAGCGCATAATTTCCATTCTGGATCACTATGGTTGGAGCAACAGGCTCCAGAGGGGGCGTAGCTATGCCAGATCCGGACAGGTACTCTCAATCAGTGTCAAACCAGGATTAATTGAATCCAAGGTGCAGGGATCAAGATCCACTCCTTATAAGATAACAATCAAGGTACCAATCATTCCGGATGAGGCATGGGCAAAAATCATAACTTACCTTAGGAGCAACACTGAGATGGTTTCCCAGCTCCTTGCCGGTGAGGTTCCTCCTGAGCTTGAAAACGTATTCTCCAAAGAGGAATATACACTGTTCCCGAAAACCTCCAGGGAAATAGAGATGAATTGTTCCTGTCCTGATTATGCTACGCCGTGCAAACACATATCTGCTACTTTTTACGTTTTTGCGTATAATCTGGACACGGATCCAATGATGATTCTTCAACTTCGTGGGAAATCTAGGAACGAGATTGTGAAGGCACTTTATGGATCTGAAACGCAAGGTTTGAATGAGAAAAGTGACAGTCTGTCGGACTCGGGGATGAGCGATGAATCACTCTACAGGTTCTGGCATACTGATCCTCTCTCGATTAATATTTCTAATTACCAGAATACTGTGCCAATCTCTCCTCTGAAGAAATTTCCTCCAACCGATGAAATGTCTGATCCTTTAGTGGCTTCTATCCTGGAAGGATACTATACAAATATTCGGGATAGCCTCAAAAAGATCACCCAATCGTAAGGAATATAGGGGAAAATTGGAGCTTAAGCCTTACATGCCACCGGTCCACTATGATCTCACAGCATCAAATTCCAGGAAATGGAGGATAAGGTTCCCGTTTTATTGAGTAATTCTGCAACAAGAGGAAAGAAACAGATTGTAATGGGAATAGTAATGCTCACCGGAAAACCGGGAATTCTAAAACCTCTGAATCCCAATATATTGGTGCCGAAGAATCGGTTGTAAACGGCATGTGAAATCGATCATTTTTGGCGATTGAAATTTGATCCACTGTTTTAGCTGTGGGAGTATGTCAGCTCTTAATAATCTTGATTTAGTATTTTTTACTGGTCGGGATTTGCTTAATGTTTTAAGGGAATGCTTGCAATCGCATGAAAATATTAAGGAATTTTCTCGAATGTGGAGCATAAGTTATAAATACTATAATAAATTATAATATGGTATAGTGATTCTAAATGCCTACGACAATACAGGTAAGCGAGAAATTGCAAAAAGAATTGGCAAAGCGCAAGATCTATGAAAAGGAAACTTACGAAGAAGTCATCTGGGATCTTGTGGAAGATTCCCAGGAGCTTGATGAAGAGACCAAGAGAGAAATAGCCCAGGCCAGACAGGAAATCAGGGAGGGCAAATATCATACTCTTGAAGATGTCAAGAAGGAACTGGAACTTTGACCTACAGTGTTATTTTCTCGGACCTGTCCCTCAAACAGCTGAAAAAACTTGATAGAGAAACCAGGCAGAGAATAATCACATCACTTGAACGAATCAGAATAAGGCCTGATGCTTACATCAAGAGACTGGTTGGAGAAGAAGGATACAGATTCAGGGTTGGAGATTACAGGGTGATACTGGATCTTGATAATGAACGGTTGATTGTTCTGGTATTAAGAATTGGACACAGGAAGAATGTATATGATCAGTAAGCTAACCTATAGCATTCCTAAGTCTTTCCTTCAAAGTTTGATCGCCACAATTAAAACACTCATAGATACGGAGATTATGGACCAAATCGAGAGAAGCGGGGAAGACCTCGAGAACGGTAGGATCAGGAACGTTAGAGACTTTCTTGAGGAACTATAGCCCAAATCTCAAAGCATGCCGTGAGAATATAAACATGATGCCGAAAAACGAACTTGAAGATATACTTGTCAATTTCTTCTATGCAGAGAATAACCGAAACTGGAAAGTGTATGAAACATTTCTCTCGCCTGATGTGGAGTGGATTTTATATGGTTCTCCCAAACGGAAGGCAATTATTGGAAAAGCAGAATATGTCGATTATGTTGTATAGTGATTGTTAAACAAAAATACACCACAGAGAAAAGCTTTTTAAGTTGAGCTTTAGTAACGGAATGCTCGCATGTCGCAAAGCTATGCTTATACACGGTTAGTTCCTGTAAGCCACTTCCAAAGCGGGAGAAATTGAACACGCCCGGTTATGCCGAACCAGCTTACTTCTTCTTCGCTTTCGTAATCCCCGGTTAATACTATAAGATTGGTGCATTTTAGTTCCTTGCTTCCTTTCAGTAGGGCCCTAACTTCCCTCTCTTTTGTCCTGTTTCCGGATACATCATCACTTACCTGCATCAATGCCGCTATCTTTCCATGTTTTACAATAACAAAGTCTATCTCTTCCTGTTGCACGTTTTTCCAGTAATAGAATTCAAAGGCATCTTCGGAAGCTCTTCTCTTGAGTTCTATTGCAACAAGATTTTCGTACAAGCGGCCCTTTTCTTCAGTAGTCTTGAATCCTTTTGCATATACAAAGCCATTATCTATGCAATAAATCTTTTTGTTTGTAGTTATCTGTTCCTTTACCTTTGCCGAATAACGTTTCACTTCGAAGAAGA
>JAKBSB010000081.1 GCA_021845155.1 Thermoplasmata archaeon | reverse complement strand
ACTGCTTTTAGCCATTTTGTGAGCATTCGTTAGAATTAGAGAATAGTGCGGTTTTTACTCAAAGCAGTTGTATAAGGGTATTCTCAATTTTCAAATTATCAGTGAAGATTTGACAACGTCGCCTGTTCTAAAAGTTTAAGACATAATTTTCACTTTCACTTTGTCCTGTTAAATAGTATGTGTGATTCATGAACATATATGACGAAATGGGACTAAAATTTGCTTATCCATGGGCCTCGGATACAGTATATGGCGTGTCACCATGCAGTGATCATCCGATCAGCGGAAAGCGAAAAACTCCCCAGTGGGTCAGTGGAATCCTGAAACGTGATTGATTCCCGTTAATCTGGGGAAAAGTAAATATTCAGGGAGAAAAATATGGATTTGCCTCAGGAGAACATAAAGGTTCAGAGCGACGATCTCGCGTATGTTGTTGATTTTGTCAAATCAAAGATCAACACGTATGACATCCAGGCAGGTCCCATGAATCTCAGATTCTATTATTTCGAAAGTGATAATCCAAATATTGAACAGGCGTTCGATGAAATTAGGATTGAACTTGTGGACAGAGGCTACATTCCTTTTCTATCCCATGACGGGGAACAGTTTCTTGATGTCACAAGAAGGCCCAACGTGAAATATAGAGGGACCATTGTCAATGTCGTAATGCTCGTCCTTACTCTTGTGTCCACGATTTACGTTGGATCTGTATATTCCGCAGCATTTGTCCCACATTCTCCAAATGCCGAATATATAAGGCTACTGTATGGTTTTGTGTTTTTCTCACTACCACTGATGGGAATACTTGGCATTCATGAGCTGGGTCATTTCATTGTTGCGAAGAGACATCATGTAAAAGCATCTCTTCCATTCTTCATACCGTTCCCAATAGGTCTCGGAACCTTCGGAGCATTCATTTCACTCAGGGATCCCATACCAAACAGGAGAGCGATGGCGGAAATAGGTGCGGCCGGACCAATTTTTGGTTTCCTGACTGCGGTTCCCCTTCTCTTCGTAGCCGCTTATGTGCAGACCTTATTTCATCCCGTTGCCAACGCGATAATTCCTTTCAAGATACGGTACCCACTTATCTATGATCTCTTCAGGCTTGTCCCCACATCCTCTCATCCTGTCTTTCCCATGGTCTTCGCGGTCTGGGTTGGTATGTTTGCAACGGCCATGAATCTTCTTCCAGTGGGACAGCTGGATGGTGGACATGTCCTGAGAGGAGTCATGGGTCGGAGTGCAACCTATGTGGATTACGCATTCATAGCACTTCTCTTCGGCCTCGGTTTCCTCTATACAGGATGGTGGCTCCTTGCCATATTTGTTCTCATAATAGGTGTGGCACATCCACCAGCACTTGATGACTACTCCAAGCTCAGGCAGAGAGATATACTGATCGGTGTGTTTGCCCTTGTAATGTTTGTGCTTACATTCACACCAATACCTCTTAAATAATTTTACCACCTTATGGAAAATAATAATAGGGAGCTTTTTCTCTTTGATTCGGAATACATAGATGGAAGACACATATGGACAGTTCCTGGAATACCTGGAGAAGAATAGCAGCATAATAAGGTCCTCCATGATTCTCGATGAAAGAAATGATCTGAGAAAGAGGCTGGAACCGATGTATGGGGAAATGTATCATGATCCACCACCATATGATCCTGGGCCATTGAAGGTTGCAGCAACTGACAGCAGTGAGTTTATCAGGGAGCTTTATAACGGAAAGAAAATCATACTGATCAGAAGCTTCACAAAAATGGGAAACAGGATCTGGAATCATTTCATTTCAGAGGTTATTGATGTTGACAGGGATGTTCTGAGAAACTTCACCATACTCCTGATGGAACACTCTGAACATGTATCCACACTGAAAATGCTGGAGGATGTGAACAGACCCGATTACATACTTCTTGACGGATCCCTCATAGGAAGGATGAGGCACAGGAATCAGAGAATTGGTGCAGAGAACTATGAGAATTTCATGAAAGAGTATTTCAGCACTCTTGCAAGGCTTGTTGAGACATGCCTGGAGAAGAATATACCTCTCATTTTCGTTGCAAAGAGCTCGGAATCCAGAATACTGAAGGATTTTATGATTGCAAGATCGTTCTCTGGAAGTGAGGTAAACCGGTTCAGGTCAGTCACGGATCATGTTGTTGTGAGATCATTTTCCAAAAAACCAGGTTACACTTCGCCCATCTGCATCACCCTGCGAAATCCTGAATCTTCATCCGGAAAATCCCTGGGTATAGCAACGTTTCACATTATGCCATATATCATGGACGTTCCAATGAAAATTGATGTTGTTTCCTGTGAAATTCAGAATGATCTGCATAATGAACCGGAGACTGTACATATTGATCAGAATCTTATTGGATTCCTGTTCTGGGGTTATACAGGGCTGCGTGTTCACAATATATGGCTCGCAGAGGTGGACAAACTTGTGAAATTCAACAATAAGGAGATTGAGGAACTGTACATGAAAACATTCGAGAGAGAGATAGGAATAGAGTTCTATGAGACCAGGGGTGAGAGACGTGCAAGAATCCGGATCTGAAATAGGATATACTGTGGGTGAAAACAGCTCTGAATATTTCCAGTTTGTCCTTAAGCCCGGATGTGCAATAAAGAGATGGGAGTATGTGGAGATAAACTACCCGGATCATTCAATCGTGGGAAGGGTTGAACGCATTACCTCAAAGAGCGATCTTCTCAAGGACAACCTTGGATATGAAGGCGTGGACCGTTATGTAAGAAATGACATCAATGAGATCGTGGACATATGCACCGGATCCACCCTGGGAACAGTGGAGAATGGAAAACTTACAAGATCAAGATACCTCATAAGACCGGGGACGCCGGTGAAGAGGGCAGGTGCTGATATATTGATCGGCATATTCAATCCCTCGGAGGAAAGTTCACTTGAAATTGGAACACTTGTGGATAGAGATGATGTTCCGGTTTCAGTTAATGTTAATGGATTGCGAAGACATCTGGCGATTGTTGCCCAGACAGGGGCTGGGAAAAGCCATTCCGCAGGTGTTATAATGGAAGAGCTCATAAAGAAGGGTGCGTCGGTAATAGTCCTTGACCCGCATGCGGATTATGTGCTGATGAGACAGGGTGAAGGAGGAAGGGCCTATACATCATTTATAAAGGTTTTCAGGACACCCCTGAGCACCGGTAGATATTCAAGAGATAATGTCGGTATTGTTGAGGACTTCACCCTGAGATTCTCTGATCTTGAACCGGATGAGATATCCGACATAATGGGAATAAAGGAAAACTGGACAAACCTGAGGAAAATAGTTGAGGATATGCACTCATCAATGAAGGGGATGAAGGATCTTGAAGATTTCATGATGTCCACGGAAAAGTTATCCCCGGAAGACAGGAAAAAGATTTCAGGAAGAATAAGGTTCATAAAGAAAATAAAGAGCATATTTTCAACCCGTACCACCGGCCTGAGAGACTATGTTTCACCGGGCCAGCTTTCCATAATGGACCTGTCAGGTATGGATCAGTTTCTTGCCAACTACTTTTCATACAGAGTCATAAACGAGATCATGGAGGCAAAGGTTTCCTACGATTACGAGTATCCTGTTTTCATCTTCATAGAGGAGGCACATAATTTCATTCCGCCTGGCACCTCCACAAATGTTTCCCAGATCATAAAGAGAATTGCGGCAGAGGGGAGAAAATTTGGAGTGTTCCTGGTTGTCATAACACAGAGGCCTGGCAAGATCGATCAGGACGTTCTCAGTCAGTGTAATTCACAGATAATACTGAGAGTAACCAACCCACTTGACAAAAAATCGCTTATGGATTCTGCAGAGAGCATCAGCGATGCAATAATAGAGGATCTTTCATCTCTGGAAACGGGAGAGGCCATACTTGTTGGTGAGTTTGTAAGAATTCCTGTCATAGCCAGGATAAGAGAAAGGGAGACAGAGGAGGGCGGAGGGGATGTTGACATCTCATCCATGCTCATCAAAGCAAGAGAGGAGAGGGACAGAAAAAACAGCATTGAAGACGACAGGAATCGTGTAAAGAACATCTTTGGTGGATGAAATGGTAAGGTTCATGCATTTTTCAGACACCCATATAGGAAACAGGCAGTATTACATGCCGGAAAGGGAGCAGGATTTCATTGATTCATTCAAGGAGGCAATATCAACAGGATTGAGGGAAAAGGTAGATTTTTTTGTTCATTCCGGTGATCTTTTTGATGTGTGGAATCCAAGCAACAGATCACTTACGCTCCTGAGAGATTCCATGATAGAACTCAAGGAAAAGGGGATCAGGGTCTACATGGTTCTCGGAGATCATGACAGACCCAAGAGAGTTGATTATCCTGCCGCTGAGATATTTGATTTCCTTGGCATCACTGTACTGGGAAAGGATGGATTCCAGGGAATGGATCTGGAAGTAGGGGGAGAATCAGTTTTTCTGGGAGGAATATCCAACATGAAGGGGATAAGAAGGGACAATCTTCCGGAAGAATACCGGAAGGCATCCAGTGCCGCTGAGGGGAAGAAGAATTCAGTGCTCATATCCCATCAGGGAGTCACAGGCTTCGGACTCATTGATGAAGCCTGCGAAATAAAGAAGGAGGATATACCCGGCAATTTCTCCTACCTTGCCTTTGGCCATATCCATGAGGGGGCAACTGCAAATATTGGGGATTCTCTCTTCTCCTATGCAGGATCAACGGAAATTTGCAGTACAAATGAGATTCCGTCGTTTCTCAGAAAGGGAAAGAGCGTAAACATTGTTGATATAAAATCAGGGGAAGCCACCATTGAAAAACTACCATTAAACTCTGTGAGAGTTCAGACTTCCATTAAGGCCGACTGGACAGACTACATGCAGAAGCTGGAAAAATTTCTGGATAGTGTAAAGGATAAAACTGGCCAGAAGAAACCAATCATCTCCATAGAAATATCAGGTGACGCGGACAGATCCCATGTGAAAACTGACCTGGATTCCCTATCCAGCAGGGCAATCGTTAGAAAACCTGTTTTCCAATCAATGGAAATGCATATGGAGAGAAGGCCCGACCTCACCATGATTGATGATTATTTCAGGGCGTACTTCAAGGACGATGATATGGCAGCGCTTGCAAAGAAGATATTTGACAGCACACAGTCTGAGGATAAGGATCAGGTGAGGAGACAGATCAGAGAACTGTTTGACATAGGTGATACTTCTTGAGGATAGATCGCCTGGTACTGAACAATTTCATATCACACCAGTTCACTGACACACCGTTCTATGACGGAATAACCATGATAATAGGGCATAATGGCGCCGGAAAATCAAGCATGATTGACGCAATTGTTTTCGCACTTTTTGGACCGAAAGGAGAATATGTGAGAGGAAAAAAGGCTGAAGACCTCATTAAAAAGGGCAAGATGTTTGCATCCGTGGAACTCCATTTCAGCATGGGAGAGAACCACTACACGGTATTCAGAAAGGTGTCCATGAAGAAAACTGACATCGCAGCTTACCTTGAAATGAATGGAAAACGCATAATCGACACCATATCCGGAGTTGATCAGGAGATTGAGATCATACTTGGTGTCAGCAAGGACATATTCATGAACTCTGTTTTCGTGAAGCAGGGGGAGATGGATTCTCTCATAGATGAGGATCCTGCAAAGAGGAAGGAACTTTTTGGAAAGCTCATAGGGATAGACAGGCTCACGAAGAGCTCCAAGACCGTTGCTGAGTTCGTGAAGGAACTTGAGTCCGAAAAGGCAGTAATTCAGGAATCCATAAAGGAACTGGAACCCCTGAAACAGTCAGTAATTGAAACCTCCCAGAGAAAAAATGATCTCGCGGAAAAACTTGTCCAGGCCGTTAAAGAACTGGAAGAGGCAGGAAAGATGCTTTCCTCTGTTGACCAGAAGAGAACAGATCTACTGAGAAAACAGACCGAGTTGAATGCTTACACTGAGGAGATCAGAAGGATCAATTCCGAAATGGAAGTGTCCAATAAAAGATTGTTTAAAACAAGGTCTGAGATCACACGACTTGAAGAACTTCTCAAGGATCAGGACAGTCTGGCAAAGGACCCTCTTTTCCTCAACAGGGACATAATAGCACAATACTTTACATTTCAGAACGATCTGAAGACCCTGGGAAAAGATCTGGAAAGAGTGAGAAAGGACAGGCTGGATCTACAGGAAATAAAC
>JAKBSB010000080.1 GCA_021845155.1 Thermoplasmata archaeon | reverse complement strand
CCGATCTCGTTCTCCATATTCAAATTGCTTGCCATGATGAAGGATCCTGAGATATCCTCCGGGTTAACTGCGGTTACGAACGCCCTTAAAGCACTGGGAAAGGCCTTAAGAACCGTTCAGGACCAGGAAAAAGATTGAAGAAGTGTGTATCCTTTGGAAGTTTCATTTAAGCTGAACGAGGATGAGGGTTTTCAGACAACATCCGAAAATAAGGATACAGTTCTGTTTAAAAATTCCATATCAGGAAAGGAAAACCATTTCTCTCCCACTGAAATGCTACTACTTTCAATGGGCACGTGCTCAAGCGATGACGTTGTTTCCATCCTTAAAAAAATGAGGTTGAACATCGAAAGCTACGATGTTACTGTCTACGGAGAAAGAAGAGAAGAACATCCAAAGACCCTTAAATTTGTCAATATAACATACATTATAAACGGGAGAATAGATCCAGCAAAAATAAAAAGGGCCATAAATCTTTCTCTAACAAAGTACTGCAGTGTTTCAATAATTGTAAAGAATGGTGGAGCAGATCTCAGGTATTCCCTTATTGTCAATGGCGAAAAGATTGAAGAGAAAAAGATACCTGAAGTTGTGGATGAATAATTTTACGGTGTCTTGAGGCCGTTCCCGGTAACCACAAGCAAACTTCTTTTGGTGTTTCCCATCTTCCTGAAAGCAGCCAGGACAGTAGCTGAACTGAATTCTGCATATACACCAGAAAGGGCGAGGTCTCTTCTGGCACCTATTATCTCATCATCGTTTACAACAACACATCTTCCATATTTTTTAACAGCAGCGGTCATGGGATCCAGAAGTAGCGGTTTCTTTGACACAAGGGCATCTGCAATGGAAACTTTTCCTGATTTATCATTGAACTGAATACCTTCCACTGCACAATAAAGTGGTGAAACTGCATCGGCCTGCACTGCCACTATTTCCGGTACCCGGGCAATCTCGCCTGAATCCACCAGGTGTTCCATTCCTGAAATCAGTCCCATGAGGAGAGTTCCCGCAGATACAGGCACGAAGATCCTTTCCGGCATTATTCTGGATTGAAGGAATATCTCGTATGCGAGAGTTCTGATGCCATCCCGAAATTCCGGATTCAGCACATGACTGGCATAAAAACCATCCGCTTTCTGTGCCCTTTCCTGAACATCTTCTCTGCTTCCCCTTACCATAATTATGCTGGCACCGTAGCTTTTAATCTGGTTTACCTTGGACTGCATCGTCTTTTCAGGTACATATATATTTACACTGAAACCACCCTTTCTTCCATATGCAGCCATGGAAGACCCAGCGTTCCCGGATGAATCTTCATTAATTTTATTGATCCCTCTGTGCAGGAGTGTCTCCCGAAGATACGAAACAAGCATTCTCGATCCCCTGTCTTTGTAGGAAAATGTGGGAGAAAAATAGTCAAGTTTTAGGGAAAATTCTTCAAGATCCAATATGGGTGTCTCAACTTCACCCAGCCCAATTAAATCTGAAATATATGGGTAATTTTCCTTCAAATTTGTCCTGAATTTAAAGTCTGGTTTCAGAGTAAAAAAAGAACCGCAGTATGTGCATATGTTTTCTATGCCTTTCCTGCTCTTTCCACATCTGTAACATATGGCTTTCATATTGAAATAAAGGATCAGAGGCCTGCGTAATAAGCCTCGTCGTATGGTTCAGCCTTGAGTCCTTTCCTTTCCCTGATCTTCGCCACTATGTCCTTCTGCAACTCAGTTGGAACCTTCTGGTATCCACTGTTTTCAGAACTCCACAGAACCTTTCCACCGGTCGCACCCCTTATTGCAGATGCAAATCCGAACATACCGGCAACAGGAACATTTGCTATTACGACAACGTCCTCTCCTTCCTGGTTCATCTCTTCAACAACTCCCCTTCTCTGCTGTATTTCGTTTGTAACCGAACCGAGAACTTCCTGAGGTGCGTTGATGTAAACTTTCTGTATAGGCTCCATCAGTATCCTCTTACCCTGGCACATAGCACCGTATATTGAGTTTCTTCCAGCGGGTATAACCTGTGCCGGACCTCTGTGTATACTGTCTTCGTGAAGTTTTGCATCAACAAGCCTGACTTTCAGTCCGCTTACTCTTTCATTTGCCAGCGGACCCCTGCGCATTACCTCACCAAACGCCTCAATGAGAAGTTCCATGGTTTCGTCCAGATACTGGATACCTTTTGTTACGTCAACCATTATGTTGTTTCCATCCACCACTTCAAGACCCCTTGCTTCCTCCCTTGTGAGGGTGGTTGTGGAAAGGAGTTCCAGTAATGCCTTTTTATCCTTGAATTTGGAACCCTGAACAATCTTTCCTTCCTTTATGAGCTGCAACACACTGTCATCAAGTGGTTCAACCTCGAAGTAGAACCTGTTATGTTTGTTTGGAGATTTTCCCTCGAATGGTCCACCCTTCCTCTCCACTGTCTCTCTATACACCACCAGCGGTTCCGAGGTCTGAACTTCCACCTTGTAATCATTCTTGATCCTGTAAAGCGTCACCTCTAGATGCAGTTCCCCCATACCGGAAATAAGGTGTTCTCCTGTTTCCTGGTTTATATCAATCTGAATGGATGGGTCTGCTTTGGACACACTTCTTAGAACATCTATGAGCTTTGGAAGATCTGAGGTGTGCTTTGCTTCTATTGCAAGTGTCACAACAGGATCAGTGTAATGTTGCATAGGTTCGAATGGGTCCATATCTGGAAGTGATGAAACTGTTGAACCGGCAATCGCGGCCTTAAGTCCCACAACTGCAGCTATGTTTCCAGCAGCCATTTCATCTACAGATATTCGATCCGGCCCCACCATCATTGACAGCAACTGTACCTTATATTTCGTATTTCCAGCCAGGGAAACATACAATTCGCTTCCCTTTCTGAGAACTCCGCTAAAAACCCTTCCCACTGCTATTTCTCCGGCATGTGGATCCACGATGATCTTTGTAATCATCATGCTGACCGGTCCATCATATGAACAGTTTGACATGGCTTTACCAATTGGGGATTCTATATCTCCCCTCCATATCTGGGGTATCCTGTATTTCTGTGCTTCCTTTGGGTTGGGAAGATGCTTGATAACCATATCGAGTATGATCTTGTGAAGCTGGGCTTTCTTGGCCAGTTCTTTCTGTTTTCCTTCCCTGACCATATCCACTATATCTTTGAAGGTAACTTTGTATGCTGCCATTGCAGGGACAGAAATGGCCCAGTTGTGATATGCAGATCCAAAGGCAACCCTCCCATCCTGAACATTCACCTGCCAGGATTCCCTGAATTCAGGGGGGGCATATTTGCCCAGAAGCCGGTTCACATCAGTTATGATCTTCAGGAATCTTTTCTGCATTTCATCCCCGTTGAGTTTGAGCTCGTTTATGAGTCTGTCAACCTTATTTATAAAGAGGACGGGTTTCACTCTCTCCCTCAATGCCTGCCTTATGACAGTCTCAGTCTGTGGCATTACACCCTCAACTGCATCAACCACAATAATGGCCCCATCCACGGCCCTCATGGCTCTGGTAACATCTCCACCAAAGTCCACATGGCCGGGAGTATCGATAAGATTAATCAGGTATTCATTTTCGCCAAAACCATGCACCATGGACGCAGTCGCAGCGTTTATTGTGATTCCTCTTGCCTGTTCCTGCTCATCAAAATCCAGCATTAGCTGTTTTCCGGCAAGTTCCTCACTCATCATCCCAGCACCTGCTATAAGATTGTCACTGAGTGTGGTTTTACCATGATCTATATGGGCAGCAATACCCATATTCCTGATTCTATCTGGTCTTTCTATAAGTTTTGTCGCTTTTTCAATATTATCTTCCTTTCTTCCCATAAATCCACCTTTAAATTTTAACAGTTGAGGTATTAAAAACAATTATTTAACGATAGTTTCAAAAAATGTGTTTAACTCTTGATCTGGATTTCTATCTGAACTCCATCCGGAATAGGGATCCTCATTAACTGCCTCAACGTCCTTTCATCAGCATCCACGTCAATGAGTCTTTTGTGAACCCTCATTTCCCATCTGTCCCATGTAGGAGAACCTTCACCATCAGGACTTTTCCTGACAGGTACAACCAGTCTTTTGGTTGGAAGAGGTACAGGACCGTGGACCTCTACGCCTGTTCGTTTGGCGATTCCCTTTATCTCGTCGCATACTACGTCGACTATTTTATGTTCCGTGCCGCTTAATGAGATCCTTGCCCTGTATGATGCCATATCTTCACCTTACTTGGATTCTACGTCAATACATTGCCCTGCGGCAACAGTTTGACCCATATCCCTTATTGCGAATCTTCCAAGCTGTGGGAATTCTGACACTTTCTCAATTACAAATGGACGGTCCGGAACAATCTTGACTATCGCTATATCTCCAGTTTTTATGAAGTCCGGTTTTTCCTTCAGTGTGGTTCCGTCTTTTGGGTTGAGAGTCTTAACTATTTCATCGAATCTGCAGGCAATCTGTGTTGTGTGTACATGGAATACAGGTTTGTAACCTGGTGCTATCACACTAGGGTGGTTAAGAACAACTATCTGGGCAGTGAATGATTTGGCAACTGTTGGCGGTGAGCTGACAGGCCCGCATACATCTCCCCTCTTTATGTCGTTCTTGGCGATTCCTCTTACGTTGAAACCAATATTGTCACCTGGTTCTGCAGACGGCATGTTTTCGTGGTGCATTTCAATCGTTTTAACTTCACCCTGTTTGTCCGCAGGAAGGAATATTACTTTGTCTCCAACCTTAACAACTCCGGTTTCAACTCTACCAACCGGTACTGTTCCAATACCTGTTATTGAATAAACGTCCTGAACAGGAATCCTGAGAGCCTTGTTTGTCGGTTTTTCAGGTGTTTTTAGCTCATCAAGTGCCTGGAGGAGTGTTGGTCCGCTGTACCATTTGAGGTTTTCTGACTTTTTAAGTATGTTGTCGCCCTTATACCCACTTATTGGTATTATTGGGACGTTCTTGTATCCTATTGAACCAAGAAGTTTTTCAACATCTTTCTTCACTGCCTCATATCTCTCCTGGCTGTATGGAGGCTGTGTGGCATCCATCTTGTTTATGAGTATGATTATCTGCTGTACGCCAAGTGTCCTTGAAAGGAAAGCATGCTCTCTTGTCTGTGCCATTACACCGTCTCCGTCTCTTGCCGATACAACAAGCATGGCAGCATCAGCCTGACTGGTACCTGTAATCATGTTTTTTACGAAGTCCCTGTGTCCTGGTGCATCTATGAGAGTAAAGTAGTATTTGTCGGTCTCAAATTTCCTGTGAGCCAGATCAATTGTAACTCCTCTCTCCCTCTCTTCCTTGAATCGGTCCATAACCCATGCGAACTCAAAGGTTGCCTTTCCTTTTTCTTCTGCCTGTTTCTTGAATTCGTCTATAATATGGGCTGGAATTTCTCCATGCTCAAAGAGAAGTCTACCTACAAGTGTTGACTTTCCATGATCGACATGCCCTATTGTTACCAAGTTTACGTGTGGTTTCTGTTGTGCCATTTATCTTCACCTATTATTCTTATTTCTGTGCGTTAATACTCAAGATTTATTTAAACTAAATCCTGTTTATTCCTTAGGACGGAAATACATTGGAAAGTATATATGTTTTGGTGATCGGATAGAATATGTGGGTAGACCGATTTTCAGGGCAAAATTAACGGGTTTCGTAACTCTTAACTCATAAAATCATATGATTAAGCGTGGACAAACAATTTATACTTCCAAGAAATCAAATCCCATGGATACTGATGCGAAAATAAAGTATGCCCTTACTCTATCGGCGGTAGTTACAACAGTTTTTGGATACCTTGTAGTGATTCATCCTTTCTGATTTTATTAGGAGATAAGGTCTGAATGGATTTTTTAGATGAACTGAAAACGCTGAAGGAACAGGTTCTTATAGGGGATTTTTTCAAGGTTCCGGAACACTTCAACAATATAGTGATTGCAGGTATGGGAGGTTCGGGAATCGTTGGAAAACTTTTTTCGGAACTCTATCATATTAAACCAGTAATATGCCTGGATGATTACAACATTCCAGAGTTTGTGGATAAGGATACTATATTTATTGGAATAAGTTATTCTGGCAATACAGAGGAGACCATTTCTTGCACCAGTGAAGCGTTGAAAAAAGGTGCACATGTTTTCACTGTGACAGGTGGAGGTAAGCTTTCACAAATGTCTGAAAATACCATCATAATACCTTCTGGACTGCAGCCTAGGTCGGCGCTCGGCTACATGATTATGCCGCTGCTGAACACATTCCTGCAGATGGTCCCTGAAAGAATAGAAA
>JAKBSB010000079.1 GCA_021845155.1 Thermoplasmata archaeon | reverse complement strand
AAGAAATTCCTCAGACGAACTGAACAGGATGATATCTTCGGCAATAGGATACGCCCTTCCAACAGACAGGAGCAAATGGGGGTACCTCAGCGAACATCACAGCTTTGGTGAAACGGAGAAAACAGCTGGTTATTATGCGGAAAAACTTGCGGCAGAAATGCTGGCCAGCACAATGGGCCAGACAAAGGATCTGGCATGGGACAGGGATCGGGAGGAGTACGTCTTAAAGGATAAAATACTCACCACAAAAAACATATGTTCCAGTGCAGTGGTCATGAAGTCAGGGGAATGGACAACCACCATAGCGGCTGCAGTATTGATAGTGTAAAGGGGACTCATGACAGAAAACATTGAAAAAAAGTGGCAGGAAAGGTGGGATCGATCAGATGTATTCGTTCCGGAACAGGACGATTCCAGACCTAAGTTCCTCATAACAGTGCCATGGCCATACACAAACGGTTCACTCCATGTTGGTCATGGGAGAACTTATACACTTGCAGACATAATCGCAAGATTCAAGAGAACCCAGGGGTACAACGTCCTATTCCCCATGGCATTTCACCAGAGTGGGACACCAATACTTGCATTTTCAGAGAGACTCGCAAGAGGAGACCCGACAACAATAAAGCAGTACCAGGACTATCTGAAAGAATATGAAAAACCGGAAGATATCCCTGAAAAAATAAGGGAATTCAGGGATCCAAAGGCAATAGCCTCATATTTTTCGCAGAAGATCATAGAGGATTTCAGATCCCTCGGATATGGAATTGACTGGACACGGGTTTTCACATCAGCAGATCCGGAATACCAGGATTTTGTGAAATGGCAGTTCCTGAAACTGAACGACCTGGGTCTCATAAGACAGGGGTCCTATCCGGTTCTTTACAGCATGGACGATGACAATGCTGTTGGAGAAGATGATATTAAAGATGGGGATATCGACAAGGTAACAGTTGAGGAATTCACTGCAATATTTTTCAGGGGCAAAGATTTCTCACTGGTAGCGGCATCACTGAGGCCTGAGACAATATTCGGCATAACAAACCTGTGGATTTCAGCCAGTGGGAAATATGTCCTGTGCAGTTTGAAGGGAGAGGATATTGCAATAACTGAGGAGGCATACAAAAAACTGATATATCAGGTAGAGGACCTGCAACTGAAGCGTAATCTGTCCCATGATGAAATCCTGTCGCTGAAATTCAGATCTCCGTTGAGCAACCTGGATCTTAACGTTATTGAAGCTGACTTTGTGGATCCGGACAATGGAACAGGTGTGGTTTACTCGGTTCCAGGACACTCAGTCTGGGACTTTATTGCAAGGCATGACATGGGAATGGATCTGAATACAGTCGCTGTCATAGAAACAGACTCCGGGAAAACTGATATCAAGTCCATAATTTCTTCATATGGCATCCATGACCAGAAAGACAGTGATAAAATAAAAGAGGCAACTCAGGTCCTGTACAGAGAGGAATTCTACAGGGGCAGAATGTCTGAAAACAACGGCATATATTCAGGGAAAACTGTCAGGGAGGCAAGAGACCTTATAAAAAGCGATCTCATTGCAGCAGACGAAGCATTCATCCTGTATGAGACTTCAAGAAAAGCCGAAACAAGATCAGGTTCAAAGGTTACCGTTGCAGTTCTTCGTGACCAGTGGTTCATTGATTATGGCGTTGAGTGGTGGAAGGAGAAATCACGAAAAGTTACGGATAACATGACATTTTATCCGGAATTTTACAGGAGAAACATGCTGGACGCAATAGACTGGCTGAGAGAGAGACCATGTGCAAGAAGGCGCGGTCTGGGAACAAAACTTCCAATGGATAACAGGTGGGTCATTGAATCACTTTCCGATTCCACAATATACCCTGAAGTATATACCAATATAAACCAGCTGAAGAAGATAAAAGCGAGACTGGAGACTGTGGATACACAGGTAATGGATTACATTTACGGGTATTCTACCCAGATTCCGGATGGGATTCCGGATGATATCAAGGATACCATAAAGGACGCAAGAAAGGCAAGGGATTACTGGTATGGTGTTGATCTCAGATTAACAGCTTATCCGCACATGAGCAACCATCTGGCCTTTTATGTCATGAACCATGCAGCACTTTTCACAGGAAAGGACCTACCAGGAGGCCTTGTGGTTTCAAGTCTTGTGGTTTCCAACGGTTCGAAAATATCAAAGAGCAAGGGAAATGTGATCTCTCTTCTCAGCATTTCAAGGAAATACTCGGCCGACATATACCGGCTTTATGTTGCGGTTTCAGCAGACATTGGATCGACCATGGACTGGAATGAAAATGATCTCTCTTCAGTGATAAAAAAATACGAGAACTTCGTGGAAGCAATGGAAAATTTCCATCCCGTTAATCCCACAGGAAGCAGATCGGAAAAATGGTTTGAAGCCCGGTTCAGAAAGAACATCAATTCATTCATTTCCAGCATGGAAGCATACAATCTGCGCAATGCTGCGATCACAATTTTCTATGATGTGATGAATGACTTGAAATATGCTGAGACCAGGGGAGGAAACAGGGATTCTCTCATAGGCATTATTTTGCGGGAATGGCTTGTTTCAATGTCAGTTTTTATTCCACACACATGTGAGGAGTACTGGCACAGATATGTCGAGGACAGTTTCGTAAGCATGGCCAGACTTCAGAAATCCGGCATCGAGGGCTGGGAGGATTCCATAATCGCCCAGGAGGAATACCTCCAGGAAATAATAAGGGATATAAGGGAGATTTCCAGGGCAACGGGAATAACTCCCAGAAATGTGACCATCAGTGTTGCAGGGAAGAGACTGGTCGGCATGGTGAGAAAGATAAACAGGGAAGGTACCAGGGATCTTGACACATGGGAAAAGCAGTTTGTTCCGGAGTTCATGAAGAACAGGAAGCGCATATCCGAAAGGGTTGACGATGAATTTGCATTCCTTGATGAAAACAGGAAATACATATCGGAGGCACTGGGATGCAGCGTAAATATACTGGTAGATGAACCCGGGAAATCCAAGAAAACAGCATGGCCGGGAAGGCCATCAATTATCCTGGACTGACCATAAAGAAATAATTTATAAATCCCACCAATAAAGGTTCATGCAATCGAAGTGGGAGAATAGAAGTTTTTCGGATGATCTTGATCAGCGGGTTTATTCATCACATCTACTTGGTTCCGTTCCGGATCTGGTGCTTCATGGCGGTGGAAACACCTCTCTTAAAAGGGAGGAAGTCACTCACACAGGTAAACGTACGGTCGTATTGAGGGTTAAGGGGAGCGGTTCCGATCTGTCAACGATTACAGGGAAGGGTTTTACCGGCTTGAGGATGGAAGATCTTCTCGCTGCCAGAGATATCAGAGAAATGACGGATCAGGAAATGGTGGATTACATGAAAAAAAGTATGGTTGATCCATCCGAACCCTCCCCCTCTGTTGAAACATTTCTCCATGCATTTCTTCCATTCAGGTTTGTTGATCATTCACATGCAGACAGTATTCTTGCAATAACCAACAGGGACGTTTCAGGAAAAGATATAGAGGCAATATTTGGAAATGTCATAGTCATACCCTATTTCCCCCCCGGTTTCAAACTTGCAAGAAGCGTCCTGGATCGAATAGACTCAATAGGCCCGGAAATAGAGGGCATAATTCTTGAAAAGCATGGCCTTTTCACATTTGGCGACAGTGCCAGAGAAAGTTACGAAAGGCACATCAGGATAGTTACTGCCGCTGAGGAGTATATAAAGAAAAATATTAAAGGTAGTATATTTACAGAGAAGTTTACAGAATCACCCGTGGATGAGGTCCTGAATATTATGCCTTCAGTGAGGGGGCTTCTGTCCAGGAGGGTAAAGAAGATCATAAATTTCGATACATCTCCAGAGGCTCTTGAGATTGCCAGGTCAGAAGAGGCTGCAAACTTCACATCAAGAGGTCCAGCAACACCAGACATGATCATCAGGACAAAATATGATTATCTTTACTGTTCGGACCTGAAAAGGATTGGGAACCAGATAGAGGTTTATGTGAAGAAATACACAGAAGAATATGAGGAATATGTGTCTGGATTTCCCATGCATGATCCATATCCGCCGGTGATTGTTGTGCGTGGTGTGGGAATTATCACTTCCGGGGTATCGAAAAAAGATGCCATAATAGTCAGGGATCAGTTCATGCATTCAATGAAGGTTAACTCAATTGCTGAGAAACTCTCCGGGCAGCATTTCATTAACAGGAAGCTGGCATACAGCATGGAATACTGGCCACTTGAAGAGGCAAAGTTGAAGAAGACCAGGTCGGTTCCACTGCAGGGTAGCATCTCAGTTGTCACCGGTGCAGCAAACGGTATTGGGTATGTGGCTGCAAAAAAACTTGCGGAAAATGGATCTGCTGTTGTGGTCTGTGACATAGATCCGGATATATCAAAAAGGGCTGAAGAAATAGAAAAGGAGACAAAGTCACCGGTGTTGCCATACATTCTGGACATATCCAGTGAACAGGCCATAAGGGAGATGTTTCGGAAAATAAGGGCAGAATTTGGTGGTGTGGACATTGTGTTCAACAATGCAGGTATACTGAAATCAGCACCAGTAGAAGACCTTGACATAAAGGATCTTGACAGGCATTATACAATCATTGGAAGAGGTTCATTCATAATTTCACAGGAGGCCTTCAGGATCATGAAGGAACAGGGCATTGGGGGAAACATTGTTTTCAATATAACAAAAAATTTAACAAATCCAGGTCCGGAGATGACTTCATACGGATCCGCCAAGGCATTTGCGGCATATGTCTGTCACTACATTGCAAAGGAAGGTGGTAAATACGGGATCAGGGCAAACATCATCAATCCTGACAAGGTATTCAGGGGATCAAGAATATGGGAAAACGGTGTTCTTGAAGCCCGTGCAAAGGCAAAGGGACAGACTGTAGAGGAATACAAGACGCAGAATTTACTGAGAAGGGAGGTCCTGCCGGAGCATGTGGCAAACGTTCTGCTGGCACTTGTGAATGAGGAAATCTTCGGCGTTACGACTGATGCAATGATACCGGTTGATGGTGGAATAAAATAAAACCCGGAAAATCAACTCAAAAAATGTTTCGCCACCCTGGTTATCCTGAAGTCAATGCCAAAATTCCTGAGATCCTTTCTGGCCAGCATGGCGCTTTTCAGGTCACGGATGTGAAAAGTTTCTCCCTTCTGGACCTTAATGAGTAAATTGTAAAGATCATTGTAATGCCTGAATCCCTTCATTATTTCACGGGAATAATCTTTCACAATCTCTTCCCTGTCCTCACCTTTTTTCATGCACTGAAAGAGTATTTCAGCGGATCTCAGTGACGGGATTATTCCTTCACCTGTTATGGGAGAAACGGTTCCAATGGCCTCCCCAATTCCCACAATATTTTCAGTGTAAACCTGGTCAAGAAGTGGCTTCAGGCGAATCTTCCTGCCGGTTATGAGTAAATGTGGAACTGGCTTTAGGTTTGCATCCAGCACATCAAGGTTAATAGCCCCTGCTCCAACATGAAAATGATCTCCAAGAGGGAATTCCCAGTAGTAGCCTTTTCCACCCTGGAAGAAATGAAAATAAAAATCCGGATGGTCGGAAGCATCTGTAAGGTACTCTCTTGCCGGCATTAACAGATCTGATTCAGGTTCTCCAAGATAAGATCTGGAAACACCGGTTGCATCCACAATAAGATCATATTCTCCAGATGTTCTTCCCCTTTTTGTGTTAAGGCCAGCAATCATGTCTCTTTCAAGCCTGTTCTTGTCAAATGTGCACAGTCCCATGGACCCGAACTCCACAGGCCTGAAATCATGTCCCGAAAAAGTTATTTTTGATGCGGAGGAAAGAATGTATTCATCAGCATCAATCCCGATTTTCCTCATGTACTGTCTCAGTTTGTTTATGTTGGTTGCGTATCCACAGGGAATATAATAATCGGGAACCTTTGGATCGAAGCCTGTCACATCAAAACCAGAATCTGCCAGCCTCCTCATGAGGTATGATCCTGACATACCCAGTCCACCTATGGCAATTCTTTCAATTTTCAACAGCTCCGTATTGAAATGAATGTATATTACTTTGCCCGAGCAACACTGCAATGCAAAAGGTTAAAATGGCACATTTCTACAGAAATATCAGAGAGGGCAAATCATGAAAAAGTACTTTGTTAAATTCTCATATATTGGGTTTATGTTTTCAGGTTTCCAGAGAGGGAATGGAGAAAACAGCGTTGAAGACAGTATTATAAATGCCCTTAAAGATGCAGGCATGGCAGATGAAATTCAT
>JAKBSB010000078.1 GCA_021845155.1 Thermoplasmata archaeon | reverse complement strand
GTAACAATTATCTTGAAACGGATCCATCTTTTCCTGCAGAATTCTTTTTTGAGAACAATTAACCTGATTTTCAGATTTTAGAAGAGATGGAATTGCTGCAACAGATCGTTAATGTGGAAGAGGTTATATGATCCGAATTTATTCATTTTCATGGAAACCATATTTGAGACAGTTGATTTAGCTGTGCCCTCCGGAACCAACATAATACTGGGTTATTCTCATTTCATAAAAACTGTGGAGGACCTCATGGAAATTGTAAACACAACTATCGGCAATTGCCGATATGGAATTGCCTTCTCCGAAGCATCCGGAGAGAGGCTGATCAGGTTTGAGGGAAATGACAAGGGACTTGTGGAAACTGCGATTGAAAACCTTAAAAAGATTGCATCGGGGCATACATTTATCATAATAATGAAAGATGCGTACCCAATAAGCATCCTGAACCAGATCAAGCTGTGCCAGGAAGTTGGTACAGTTTTTGCAGCAACTGCAAATCCCATTAAGGTCATACTGGCAAAATCCGAAAACGGCAATGGAATAATGGGGGTGATTGACGGTTTCTCTCCATTGGGAGTTGAAGCAGAAAAGGACAAAATAAATAGAAGGGAACTATTGCGGAAGATAGGCTATAAAAGCTGAGGACTCGTAGTGTAAGGGATATCACATAGGCCTCCGGAGCCTATAATCCGGGTTCAATTCCCGGCGAGTCCGTCCCTGATCGGTTTAACTGGGTTATCCACTGAATCTTATTTTTTGCTCATCTGTTTTCCGTATACACTGACGATTTCCCTGTACCCCATCTTTTTATAGAAATTCAGTGCTATGATGTTCAGGGAAGGAAATTCAGCCGTGACAAGATCGATACCTCTCTTTCTGCATTCCTCATAAAGGGAATCTACAAGCACCTGCCCGACCGAGCTTCTCCTGAACTCAGGCATAATGTAGATTTCCAGGATTCTTGCCTCCATGGGGGGGTTATAGAACACCCTCTTCCTGAATTCCGCCACTATTATTCCCGCTATTTTTCCCCTTGATTTGGCAACCTGGGCAAAATAGCACTCCCTATCAGCTGCAATTCCCTTCAGAAGTTTGATTGCATCTTCCCTGGATTCCTCGTTTACCTCAAACGTTGAATCAAACTCCTGGTTCAACTTTTTTAGTCTCATTACAAGTTCCAGCACTTTTTCAACATCTTTTTCCTCAAGTTTTCCCAGTTCCATCTTAACTTCCATTTAATCCATCTCCGGTAATTTCCTTATTATTTTCCCATCAACCAGCTTCCTGTATGCATTCCTGTTTTCTTCAATAATCTCCCTGGCTATATTGTAAAAACCCTCGGTTGAGTTGTTTCTCCTGGCGAGACCCTCCTCCACAGTAGCCCTTGCAACGGCCGATGCGACCTGCGGGTATAGTTCCCAGTTTTCCATGGTGGGAACAATCTTATCCGCAGTTGGATCCTTCACGAAATTGGCTATTTCATAAGAAGCTTTCACCATGATCTTGAAATTCACACCACGTGACCTGGCATCCAACACACCTCTGAAAACTCCGGGAAAAATCAGGCTGTTGTTTATCTGGTTTGGAAAATCTCCCCTACCAGTTGCAATGACCTTTGCACCTGCCTCCTTTGCAACATTGGGCCAGATTTCCGGCACAGGATTTGCAAGTGCGAATATTATGGGGTCACTGTTCATGGTTTTGATCCATTCCGGTTTTATTGTGTCCGGTCCAGGCCTTGCAGCCGATATTATGACGTCTGCTCCCTTGAATGCCCCATCCGATGGACCCTTCCTCCTTTCACCGTTGGTTGACATGGCCAGCTGGTATTTCCAGGGATTGTTGAGCATGAGGGTATCCATGTCCTCTCTTTCGGGATGCAGTATTCCCTTACTGTCTGCAATAATCAGATTTCCAGCCTTGAAACCGGCCGCCATCAGGAGGTGGGCTGCAGCAATGTTAGCCGCCCCTGAACCAAAAAGGACAATCCTGGCATCCTCGATCTTCTTTCCCACGACCCTGAGGGCATTGATCAGTCCCGCGAGAATAATGGAAGCCGTGCCAAGCTGGTCATCGTGCCAGGCTGGAATTGAAAGATCCTTCTGCAGTTGCTCAAGGATAAAGAAACATTTTGGTGATTCAATGTCTTCCAGGTTGTATCCCCCGAAAGAAGGCTCAAGAGCCCTGGCAACTGTTATGAATTCCTCCTTCGTCTTTGTCCGGATTGGGACAGGGACAGCATTCACACCTCCAAGATAGTTGAAAATGAGCGCTTTTCCCTCCATCACAGCCATAGCCGCTTCCGGCCCCACGTTCCCAAGGCCCAGAACCCTTGTGCCATCTGTCAGGATGGCAACTGAATTCCACCTCCCGGTAAGTTCAAATGAACTCTCTTTATCTTTTGATATGTGTGTGGATACTGCAGCAATTCCTGGAGTGTACCAGTAAGAGAAAGCTCCAAGGTCATTTATTGGTACCTTTGGTAATATCATTGTTTTGCCCTTATAGAATTCGGAAAACTTCAAGGACATTCTGTTGAAGTGTTCCGTCCTTTCCTGATCAGTTTCCGGCACCATTTTTATCAGCTTAGTGTGTATCTCCTTGTATATATTAAGCTGTTACGCCTGAAATATAAAGCAATGATCGAATTTTCTATGAAAATCTTTAAAGCATAATTTAATCATGAAAGCATGGAACTTACCAATGTTAAAATTGACTGGAATCCTATACTTGAAGATTACATAACACACCTTGAGACTGTTTACCCTGACATCCCAATAAGGGAATCTTATTCATATATAATTGAGAATCTCAATGAAAACCACATACCTTCCAGAATAGTGCTTCAGGGCAACAATGTTGCAGCTTACGCTTACCTGCTTGAAAATCCGGATTTAGATGACAGGCTGTATGCATATGTGGGATTCATGTCTGAAAGCTTCGCAAAGAAAGAGAGAATGGAGAATCTTGTAACATGGGCTGAAAATTCTGCACGTAACAGGAAGAGAATAGTGATCATAAATGATGTTTTTAATGGTGGCACTGAAACTGAAAACTTCCTTATTGAAAAAAAATATGAGAAGATAGAAAGGTACAGCATGAAATTGCAAATCAGGAATGCAACAAACCTCGACGAGAAATTACCAGTTGAGTTCATGACTGGGGATTTATCGGACTTCAATCTGGAAGAATTCCTCAATGAAGAGTACGACGCCTACAGAGATGCCCCTGACTTTCTCCTTTTCCACGGGCTTGACAGGGATAAGGGAAGGGAGTTCATACGCAAAATATTCAGCGGGATGTATGGGGAAATATTGAACCGCCCAAGCATGCTTATCCGCCACAAGAATCAGCTTGCCGGGGCCTGCATCGTTACCGATGGTTTCCCATCCTCGCAGAAGAAGACCCCGCTTGTTGCCGACATATTCGTGAAAAAGGACTACAGGGGGAATGGTCTTGCCACCGGTATGCTATCCAGATCTATAAAGGCCCTCAGGGAGATGAATTGTGGGGAGCTGTCACTGTGGGCTACCGAGGGAAATCCAGCCATAAATATATATGAGGATCTGGGGTTCGTGAAAAACCGCATACAGAAAGAGGTCTCCTTCATTAAAAAGTTATTCTAGACAAGATATGACCCAAGAATCATTAGAACAGGTATCACAAGATTATCGTCAAAAGGATACTGTGATACTGATTCAGCAAAGGCGCCTATCAACCCCATTGCTATGCCCGGATAACCCATGATCACAAACCCGAAGAGTGAGGAGCTCAGGAATATTGCGGTAAAACCCGCAATGGATTTCCTGCGGTTGTATGGGAGTTTTGGAGATTTTATGGAGCTTCCTGCAATGGTCGCCAGTGAATCACCGATTATGAGAACAAAGAATATCTCAGCAAGCATTGAAAAACTATGAACCAGCGCAAAAGCCAGAAGGACACCGGTAGCGAACCATATTGCCCCTATCCCCAGTTCTGTACCACCACGTTCAAAAAACCATATTGCCCTGGCAAGTGCGCTCTTCCTGTTTACACCAAGATAGTTGCCCAAAGCGAACAGAACAAGGGCTATGAAAGTTATCAGTATTTCAGCTGTATCTTTTCCGAATTGAAAGAAGATGAACAGCATGACGATTCCTCCGGCCATCTGAACAACGTCCCTGACTATCTCATTCTTCCTGCTTCCCCCCTTTGCATTTTCATTGTTCCTGTTTATCTGCCTAAGTCTTTCATTGAAAAAGAAACTGATGATTATGGAAATGGATATGGCAAAATCGAAACCGTCCCATGACCTCGTGAACCCCAGCCCGGAGAGGTTGATGAAAAATAGGGCCATTATTCCAGTAAATGCAAGATAAAACCATTTATCATATAGGAGGGATGAAGCTATCAGCCCGAATACAAAGAGTGGAATGTCAAGGGGACTGTGCCATAAATAAAGAGAAAATGCCAGGAATGGTGAACCTACTATTATAGCCGAGATATAAAACCTGCCCCATTTCCTTATGGAAAGAACGATTGCTCCTGCTGAAACCGCAGCATAAAAAGCAAGTAATATGATCTGGTTCTGGTCCATCCTACCACCATGCAGGGGATGTAAATTAAATCTCCATGGGCAGGTTTTGTATTCCTGTGACAGTAACTAAGTTTATGATCTAAAAAAGCATTTAAGTTCCATCCATGAGAATAATAGCGCTTGACCCGGACAACCTCAGACACATTAAGGGCTACACAGACAAAGATGTGGTCGTATACATCTCTTCATCGAAACCTGCCAGGGTTCTGTGCACTCTTGGGACTGATGCTGAAGGCATGAACCCAGCAGTGCAGGGAATACTGAACGATCCAGAAATCAAGCCAAGGTTGACACTTGTTGGCGTGGATAACGAGAAGTATTCAGGAGTCGAGACGGAATATATGAGGAAAAATAATGACAAGATCGATTTTCAGGTCAAGAGAAACGTGCTTGAGATGATAGATACCTCCATAAGATCTTTTCTTGACGGATACTGGAACAGCCCTGAAACCGTGAATTCTGATCTGACAGATACCATGTACAAGGCAAAGCACAGACTCAGGGCAACAATTTTTTATGATCTTGAGGAGGAGGTCTGGGAAAAAAGGAATGAGTCCATATTGAACAATATCCGTTCTGCGACACCTGGAAGAAATGACGTCCTTCTCTGTACTCTGGAAGAAAGATACTGGTTCAACGAGAAGTTGGCAGTTTTCTGATAAACCACCAGCAGAATCAGGATTTTCCATACATTAACATGGTGGATGCCTGCTTCACTGTTTTATCCTTGATTATTTTTTCCAGGTCTTTTTTTGTCAGCATTGGTGGAAGTTCTTCAGTATGCAGGGTTGCATATAAAGTCAGAATATAGTGATGCTTATTTTTCCCAGGCGGGCATGGGCCCCCATAACCAACTTTTCCAAAATCGTTTTTCCCCTGTGTGAAGCCAAGTTCAGGTTTCTCGACCTTGTCCACATTTCTGGGCAGCTCCATGACAGTGTGTTTTATGTTGTATGCAACCCAGTGGACAAAATTCCCCCTTGGTGCATCGGGATCCTCAAGAATCAGTATGTATGACTTTGTGGATGCTGGAGGATCTGACCATTTGATTGCAGGGGATGTATCGTTTCCTTCACATGTGAATTCTTTTGGCATGTAATCTCCATATTTCAATCCCTCAATCTGTATGTGGAAACTCATGAATGCAAATTGCTCAGAGACATATAAGATTTGACCTTCATGAATGATGCCCTTCTGGTTGCTGGCTTTTGTATGCCACTGCATGGAATTTTCATGCAGGATGCTTGATGAAAATAAATTTATATACCCTTATACTTATTTATTTACCTGTAAATATGCATACAATTATGCAGGTAAATGTTAAATGGGTGGATTTTAGTGAAGGAAGTTGTTGTTAAAGAAGATAGTGCAGTTTCACCCATAATTGGAACCATCCTGCTTGTAGCAATTACTGTTACTCTTGTGGCTTCACTTTACACCCTGCTTAACGGTTACGTGCCAACAAGCTCCTTTTCTACCCCGCAGGCTTCATTTGAAATCAGCAATAATACTGTTTCAGGGAGTCATGGAACATATGTAAACGGAACGTACGCACTGTATGTTCAGTCCATAAACACAAATATCCCGGCCAGTGGAGTAACGCTTGTGGTAACAAACAGTTTAGGCAATATAACCACAGTACCCGTGACTGGAAATGATTTGCAGGTGTTCGGAAAATTGACAACCCTTAACCTGACAAATGCCACAGGAGATATAACAACAGATTTCCAGTTCATTTTCT